>DATGEF010000880.1:0-2798 GCA_035310405.1 Chloroflexia bacterium
CGTCACGCCCTTCGAGACCAGTTTTGGCCGCGACACCGTGCGCGAGGCGCTGATCGTCGAGCTGCGGGGGGCTGCCGGGAGCGGCTGGGGCCAGACCGTGGCCTTTGAGACGCCCGGCTACTCCTACGAGACGCTGGATACCTGCTGGGCGATCCTGACCCGGTATCTGATCCCGGCCGTGCTCGCACGGCCGCTGAGCGACCTGGCTGAGCTCCACAGCCGCTGGGCCTGGATCCGCGGCCACCACATGGCCCGCGCGGCGATCGAGGGCGCCGCGGCCGCCTTGCTGGCCGAGACGGCCGGCCAGCCGCTGAGCACCTTCCTGGGCGGCACGCGCGATCGGGTGCCCGTGGGGGTCAGCGTCGGCATCCAGGAGTCCCCCGCCGCCTTGCGCGAGGTGGTCGCCGGGTATTGCGCCGCCGGGTACGGGCGGATCAAGCTCAAAATCAAGCCGGGCAAAGACCTGGCCTACGTCGCCGCCGTGCGGGAGGCCTTCCCCGCGATCGCCCTGATGGCCGATGCCAATTCGGCCTACACCCTGGCCGATGCCGGCCACCTGCAGCAGTTGGACGCCTTTGATCTGACCATGATCGAGCAGCCGCTCAGCCATGACGATATTTACGAGCACAGCCTGCTGCAACGCCGGCTACGGACGCCGATCTGCCTGGACGAGAGCATCCACAGCCTGCGCGATGCTCAGACGGCCCTCGCGCTCGGCAGCTGCGGGGTGATCAATATCAAAGTCGGCCGGGTCGGCGGGCTGCTGCCGGCCCGGGCGATCCATGACCTCTGTCGGGAGCGCGAGATTCCCGTCTGGTGCGGCGGCATGCTGGAGACCGGCATCGGCCGCGCCGCGAACCTGGCGATCGCCAGCCTGCCCGGCTTTACGCTGCCCGGCGACATCTCGGCCAGCAGCCGCTACTATGCCCAGGATATTGCCGCGCCGGCGTTCGATCTGAACCCGGACAGCACGATCACGGTGCCCACGGCGCCAGGGCTCGGCGTGACCGTCAGTCGCGAGACCCTGGCCGCCGTGGCGCTCCACAGCCAGACCTTTCGTCCTTGAGCGAGGAGATCGCGGTGCAAGACCTGCTCACGGCGCTGGGCGCCCAGACCGAGACCCTCGTCCAGACTCTGCTCGCCTGGTGCGCCCTGGAGTCGCCGTCCGGCGACCCGGCCGCCACCTCGCAGATGGCGGCGGTCCTCGCCGCGTACCTGGCGGCCCGGGGCGCCCAGGTCGACGTCGTGCCGGGCGGCGTGCATGGCGCCCAGGTGCGGGCGACCTGGCCGGGGCCGGCCGATCGCGCGCCGATCCTGCTGCTCGGGCACCACGATACCGTCCACGCGCACGGCAGCCTGGCCCGCAACCCGCCGCGGGTCACAGCCGGGCGCGCCTATGGCCCCGGTGGCTATGATATGAAAGCCGGGCTGCTGCTCGCGGCGGCGGCCGTCGCGGCGCTGGAGGCGACCGGCCGGCCCCGATCGCGCCCCATCATCCTGATCAGCTCGGCCGACGAGGAGATCGGCAGCCAGGATGCCCGGCCGGGGATCGAGCAGGCCGCCCGACCGGCCGCGGCCGTCCTGGTGCTGGAGCCGGCGGCGGCCGATGGCGCGGTCAAGACCGCCCGCAAAGGCAACGGCATGTTCACCCTGGTCGCCCGCGGCCGCGCGGCGCATGCCGGCGTAGACCACGCCGCCGGGATCAACGCGATCACCGAGCTGGCCCACCAGGTGCTGGCCCTGTCCGCGCTGACCGATTACGGGGCGGGCACCACCCTCAACGTCGGCCAGATCCGCGGCGGCACGACGATCAATACGGTCGCCGCGGAGGCCGTCGCCCACGTCGACGTGCGCGCGACCACCCTGGCCCACGCCGCGCAGATCAGCCGCCAGATCCTGGCGTTGCGGCCCGTCCTGCCCGGCGCCACCCTGGATGTCACGGGGGAGTTCGATCGCCCGCCCATGGAACGGAGCCCTGGGACGCTGCGGCTCTTCGGGCTGGCGCAGGCGCTCGGCCGCGAGATCGGGCTCGCCCTGCGGGAAACGGCCACCGGGGGCGCCAGCGACGGCAATTTCACGGCCGCCCTCGGCGTGCCGACGCTCGACGGGCTGGGCGCCTGTGGCGATGGCGCCCATACGGACCACGAATATGTGCAGATCGCCGACCTCGCCCCCCGCGCCGCGCTGCTGGCGGGCTTACTGACACGCATCTAGAACGGGGGCCTGCATGGATATCACGATCCGGCGCCTGATGACGATCGAAGAATATGCGGCGGCTGAGCAGCTCCAGCAGGACTGCTGGCAGTCCGGGCCGATCGAAGCGCTGCCGACGCACCTGCTGGTCACGCTCCAGAACGAGTCGGGGCTCGTCCTGGGGGCGTTCACGCCGCCCGGGCGGCTGATCGGCTTCGTGCTCGGCTTCCTGGGGCGCGAGGGCGACCGGCTGAAGCACTGCTCGCATATGGCGGCCGTCCACCCCGACTACCGCAACCAGGATATCGCCTACCAGTTGAAAATGGCGCAACGGGCCGTCATCCTGCACAGCGGCCTGGACCTCTGCACCTGGACCTATGACCCCTTGCAATGCCCGAACGCCATCCTGAACATCGCCAAGCTGGGGGCGATCAGCCGGGTCTATAAGCGCAATATCTATGGCGAGATGCACGATGGCCTGAACGCCGCGTTGCCCACCGACCGGCTCTATGTGCGCTGGGAGGTGCAGAGTCCCCGCGTGCGCCATTGCGCCGAAACCGGCCGGCGCGTCGACGCCCCGGTCGCCGACCTGCTGGTGACTACGG
>DATGEF010000881.1:0-18169 GCA_035310405.1 Chloroflexia bacterium
GGACCGTGCCGCTGTCCGTCGCCGCCACACATTGACCCTGGAAGGGCAGACTCGCGACAGCCTTCGCCTGGACACCCGGAAAGAGCAACCCGCCGGCGACGGCCAACCCCGCAACCCCGACACTGCCGATCAGCAGAGCCGGCCAGGGCCAGCGCGCGGGCCGGGCCACCAGCGGGGCGCGCGCGGCGGGACCGTCGGCGGATGTGACGGAGACGATCTCCTGCAACCAATCGCGTTCCGCCTGTGCCGTTCCCGCATTCCAGTCCCGCCCCAGCAGGGTCAGCCCCTCGCCGGCGCGTACCGCCGCTTCGGCCCGCCGGCCTTCCCCCAGCAAGACGGCGGCTTCCGCCCGGCACCGGTCGGCGGGGGTGACCGTGTGCCCGCCACTTTTGTCGAGCAGGGCGCGCGCCGTGGCGGGATCGTTGCGATAGCGCGCGATAAAGTAAGCCGCTTCCGTGTAGATCCCTGGCCGGTACAAGGTCGGCAGCGCGCCGCTGGCCGCTACAGCATAATCCAGGTGGGCGCCCGCGGCTTCTACCGCCCCGCCGTCGAGCGCGTGGTAGTAGGCGAGCAAGTGAGCAGAAACGTCGGGCAGCGAGCGGTCTGGCAGGCTTAGGGCTTGATCGATCCAGGGGGCACTCCACTCGCGGGGGCGCTGGCCGGCGCTGGACTGTGCGGTAAGCGCCAGGCAAGCAATGCGGCGATCCGTCGCCGGACCGCTTTTCAAGTAAGTCGTGATTAAAGCTGCGGCACGCAACCCCCACACCAGAATCAACAGGAGCAGGCCAGGTCCGAGCACTAACAGCACCACATGGAGATAGGAAGCGGGGAAAGCATCAGCCGCGCCCGCCGGGCCAGGCGAAACGAGCAGCAGCGTACACACGATCCCGATGAGCAGGCCTAGCAATGGCCCCGCGGCGGTGTAATAGGCCAGGCGCCGGGCCACGTCAGGGGAAAAGCGGGTCGGTACGCAGAGTACTGTGCCCCCGTAAGCCTGCCAACTGTCGTTGCGGCCCAGAATCAGGCGATTTGCCGGGCGGGCCAGACGCAACGGGCCAACGATCCAAAGGACGAAGCGAAAGCCGAGCAGCCACGCTCCCAGCAGCGAGCCCACGGTAGGGATGGCCAGCACCAAGACGAGTACGACCATCTGCGCGGCGAAGCTGAGCCAAAGCTGCCCTCCGAGTTCCCAACCGCCAAGGCTCAACAAAATGCCCGCCAGGGCAGGACAGACAATTAGTAACGTGGTTACCGTTGCGGGGGTCAACGAGAATCGGGACATGGGTCGGCCTCTTCTAGCAGGTTGCCAGCTGGTCAGTCATTGGTGGCTACTCCGCGATGAGCGGGATCAGCGTGAAGCGCTCGACGTCGACCAGGCCGAAGTCGGTCAGCTTGAGGCTGGGGATGACGGGCAGGGCGACGAAGGCCAGGGCGATGAAGGGGTTCGGCAGCGTACAGCCCAGCGCCTGGGCCGCGGCGACCTCGGCGTGGGCCAGCGCGGCCATCTCTTCGTAGGGTCGCGCCGACATCAGCCCGGCGACCTCCAGCGGCACCTGCACCAGCACCTGGCCCTCGGCCACCGCCGCCTGTCCGCCGCCCATCGCGCCCACCAGGTGGGCCACCCGCAGCATATCCGCGTCGTTCGTGCCCACGACCACGATATTGTGGCTGTCGTGGGCCACCGACGAGCCCAGCGCGCCCCGCTGGAGCCCAAAGCCGTGCACGAAGCCGACGCCGACCTTGCCGCTCGCGGTGTGGCGCTCCCAGACGGCCAGCTTCAGCACATCCTGGCCGGGATCGGCGGTGAGCTGCCCGTCGACGACCGGCAGGGTGGCGATCGTGCGGCCGGTGATGATCTGGTGGGGCACCATGACAATCACATGCACGCGCTGGCCGGTCGCCGCCGCCACCTGCAGGTTGGTCGCGTCGGGCCGGGTGCAGTCCGGGTGCAGCCGCATGGTCTGGGTGAGGGCCGCGGGCACGGCCGTCGCCGGCGGGTCCTGGAGCAGATGGCCGTCCGCGGCGACCAGTTCGCCCGCCCGGTAGACCCGCCGGACGTTGAAATCCGGGAAGCGATCGGCCACCAGCAGATCGGCCCGATAGGCCGGGGCAAGGGCGCCCCGGTCCCGGAAGCCGAAGTGGCGCGCCGTATTATAGGACGCACACTGCACGGCCAGGACCGGGTCCAGCCCGCCGGCGATCGCCTGGCGGACGATCCAATCGATATGGCCTTCCCGCGCGATATCGTCCGGGTGCTTATCGTCGGTGCAGAAAGAGCAATGGGCCGCGGTGCGGGGCGTGATCAGTGGCAGCAAGGCCGCCAGGTTGCGCGTCGTCGAGCCCTCGCGCACCAGCACATGGAAGCCCAGGCGCAGCTTCTCGCGGGCTTCTTCCAGGGCGAACGACTCGTGGTCGGACGAGATGCCGGAGGCGGCGTACGCGGTGAGGGCCATACCGCGCACACCCGGGGCATGGCCATCCACCAGCCGCCCGGCAGCCAGGCCGAGATCGATCTTGCGCAGCAGGTCGTCGGCTGCGCCGATCACGCCCGGGTAGTTCATCACCTCGGCAATGCCGAGCACCCGGTCCTCCCAGGCCAGCGTAGCCAAATTGGCGGCCCGCAGACGGGCGCCGGATGTCTCCATATCGGTCGCCGGCACGCAGGACGAGAGCATCACGAAGACGTCCAGCGGCAGCCCGGCGGAGGCCGCCAGCATGAAACGGATGCCGTCCAGCCCACAGACATTGGCGATCTCGTGCGGGTCGCTGACCACCAGCAGGGTCCCGTGCGGCACCACGGCGCGCGCAAAATCCCGCGGCAGCATCATGGAGCTTTCGAGATGCACATGGCCGTCGATCAGGGCGGGGCAGACCAGCTGGCCGTCCAGATCATGGTGCTCCCGCCCCTGATAGGCCCCAGGCGCCCCCACCCCGGCAATCATGCCGTCGACGATGGCGACATCCGCCGGGTAGATCTCGGCGGACAGCACGTTGACCACCTGCCCGCCCGCCAACACCAGGTCCGCCGGCTCGTCGCCCCGGGCCACCCGAATCCGCCGCGCCAGCCGCGCCACCCGGGCCGCCTGGGCCGCCTCTTGCTCCATCCTCTATCCTCTCAGTCGTCAGTCAGACGAGTAGGCAGCTGGCAGTAGGCAGTAGGCAGTGAGACGAGTCGCCAGTCGTCAGTCGTCAGTCGTCAGTCGTCAGTCGCCAGTCGCCAGTCGCCAGTCGCCAGTCCCCGATAACTCAAAACTCAAAACTCAAAACTCAAAACTCAAAACTCAACACTGGTCACGCGTCACCCGTCGTCAGCTGGAAACAGCCGGCGCCGAGGAGGGCATCGACGGCGTCACAAAAGGCGGCGGAGGCCGCGACGGTGCGCTTGAGGGGCATATAGGTCGGGCCGCCCACGGTGGGGTCGTCCGGGAAGTAGAGCAGGACGCCCAGCGGGCCGGGATTCTGGACCAGGATCGCTTTGAGACGGAGCATGCGGTCCTCATCTTCCTGCTCGTTGGCGAGAGCATGGAGCGTAATCACGACCTGCTCGGCGGCGGCCGGCGGGGCGGCCGGAGGCGGGCCCCCATCTCCCGGCGCGGGCCGCGGGGGCGCGAAGTAGGGTTGGCCGCCGGCACTATATTGCCGCGGGTCGGGCACCTCTTTGGCGGCGGCCGGGGGGCGTTCCGCGCTCGGCGCCCGGGGCTTACGCGGGGTGACATTCAGCGCCGGCTCCTCGCGCGGGCCCTGGTAGGGCTGCAGTTGCTCCCCGATCAGAATCATACCGGCCCCCAGCCCTTCCCAGGCCTCCGCCAGTTGGACGCGGCCCATCACGATCAAGGGGCTCTCGGGCACGACGAGCGCTTGGAAGCGGGTGTAGGCCGGCGGGAAGAGGACGAGCGGCACGGCCCCGTCCGCATCTTCGGCCAGGGCGACGGCCATGCTCTCGGCGGCCGCGGCGCCCGGGCCGGCCGGCAGCACCCGGATGCCGGTCAAGACGGCCACTACACTCACCGTCTGCCCGACGTGCGCCGGCGTGATCCCGCGCAACGTCTGGCGGGCCACTCCATTGCTGCGCGCCGCCCCCAGGATCACGTCAACCGCCGCGGGAGGGGTAAAGGCATAGCCGAGCAGACTCCGCTCCCAGGCGCGCCAGACGCGTTTTGAGTTGTCGGTTTTGAGGGGGGCGGTCGGGTCCGTTTCCGGCGGTGTGGTTAAGTGTTGAGTTTTGAGTTTTGAGTTTTGAGTTGCCGGCTCTGCCGGGTCCGGCGCGGCGGCGGGGGCCGCGGGCGGCAGGGCGATTAAGTGTTGAGTGTTGAGTGTTGAGTGTTGAGTTATCGGCTCCGCCGGGTCCGGTTCGGCGGGGATCAGGGTCGGCTCGGATGTTGAGGTAAGGGGCGCCATTGCGGGCGCCGCGGGGGGGGCGAACATACCTAGCTGGCCGCCGGAGGCCGTGCGCTGCTGGGCGGCGTGATCGGCCACGGCTTGCTCCAGGGTCGGGGGTAGCGCAGCTAAGAGATCGGCGCGTGATCCCAGGCTATCGCAGGCCCCGGCCCGGACCAGCCGGGCCAGGTAGGCCGGCGGCACCTGGGCGGCGACCGCCGCCTGGCAAAGGGCGGCAAACGAAGCAAACCGGCCCGCGGGCTGCGCGTTGCGGGCGATGAGCAGCGCTTGCGCGGCGGGAGCGTCGCCCGGGCTCCAGGCGAGGCCCCAGCGCACGGCCGGCAAGCGGGACGCCCCCGCGGGGCGCCGGCCGCCGGCCCCCTCGCCCGGCCCGAGGGCCGGCGGCGCTTCCAGCGTGAACCCGGCCAGGCTGGTCTGCACAGCGGGCGGGCGCAAATCCACGCCGCGGCGCCGGGCCTCCAGGGCCAGGGCCTGGACCCCCAATGTGTCGCCGGCAGCCACGGCGGATTCGAGCGTGGCGGCCAGGAAAGCCGCCGGCGCGGCGATCTTGAGGCGCAACGCCCGATGGAGTTGCGTGGCCGCCGCCACGGCCAGGGCATAGTCGGTGGCCCAGCTCTGGGCCTGGCCGAGCCATTCCTCCAGCTGCAAAATCCCGGTGCGCGGGATGGCGTCCTCCTGGTGCAGGAGGAGCTGTAGAATCGCTAGCTGCTCACAATAAAGCGGCAGGCCCGCTGTGAGGTCCAGCACGGCCCCCAGCGCCGGGTAGCGATAAGTCACCGGGGCGCTGCCCACCCGGCGGCGCAGGTAGGTGCGCAGCCAGGGGTGGGGCCCGCGCGCGTTGTACAGCAGGGCGCCCAACGCCGCCCAGGCCGGCACGTCGAGCGGGTCGTCGGGGATCAGGGCGGCACACAACGCGGCGAGCACATCGGGCGTCGTCTCCAGGGCGTCGCCTTCCGGCACCATCGGCAGCGGCAACCCGGCGATCTCGCCGGAGGTCAATACCAGGCGCAGATCGTCGGCACTCACCGGGGGCACTGGGCCCCCCGCCAGGACCTGAGCCCGGTCCCAACAATCAAGATCGGGGTCGCCTCGCAACAGCAGGATCGCCGCGCCAAGCTGCGCACAGTCCGCCGCGCTCCACGCCGCCATCCCGCGGCCCCCGGCCAAGACCGGGGGGCGCAGCGGCAGGCAGGCCGTGGGGGGTAGCACAACCAGGGCTTCGCCGTCGGCCAGGGGGGGGCCGGGCATCGTTTCCAGGGCGGTGGCGATCTGCAGCCAGTGGTCCGCCTGCGCGGCCGGGTGGTCCGCGAGGGCCGCCCGCCACTGGCGGCTCCGTTCATCGGCCCGCGGAGCCAGCAACGCGGCCTCCAACGCGGCCACACGGGCGGGGGCCCAGGCGCAGGCCTGCCCCAGCGCGGCCACGGCGGCAGCCGGCCCCCAGCGGCCGTGGCCACCGGCCTCCGCCAGAGTGTATCCTGGGAGCAGGGTCGCGATGGCCGCGTGCTCCTGCAGATAGGCCAGCAGCGTCTCGCGGCGGGCCGCGGCCACGGTGACCAGGGGCATCCAACCCGGCGCGCCGGCCGGCGCCTCCAGCCAGCGCGGGGGTGCCCCGAACGGGTCGGGCAGGCATAAACCCAACAGGGCGGGAACCCGGCCCTGCGCGGCGAAGCCCCCCGACGCCCCCAGCAGCAGATCGAGGCCGCGCGCCGTGGTGACGACCCGGTAAGCGGCCAGCAGGGACGCAGCACTCCCCAGGCGGCGCACCGCGGTCAGCTCGGCCGCGAGCGCGGGGTCCCGATCGCGCCCCCGCGCCGCCAGGACCTCGTCGACGGCGCCGGCCAGCACGGCATCGGCGCGGGGGTCCGGCGGGCCGGCCGGCGCCAGGTCGGCCAGTACCGCCTGGCAGGATGCGGCGACCATGCCCGCCAGGGCGAAAGCGTCCGGATGGCCGGCATACCGCCCGGCGACGACCGCGGGCGCGTCGATCGTGCGCAACTCCCCGCTCCCCGGTGCGCCGGGGTCGGGGAGCACACCGTCCGCGTCGTGAAGGGGCGGGGGGCCTAGCTGGGTCGTCCGCAGCACCGCGTGGGCCGGGGCGTCGTCCGGCCGGGGATAGCGGACCACCGGCAACGCGACGGCCCGGAGATCGGCGGCCCGGGCGAGCTCGGCGAAGTAGTCCTGATCGGGCGCGTGCGGCGGCAGGCCACACAGCAAGGCCTCGGGCCGGGCCAGGAGCGCGGCGAGCCGGGCGACGGCTGGGAGCACATCGCGCCGTGGCAAGGCGGCGAGCGGCGCCGGCGCCCGGTCTCCAGCAGGCAGTAAGATCAGCCAGAGGCCGACCGACCACGACGGGAGCGCGGCGGAGTCCAGCGTGCAGCGGCCATCGGCCGCCCGGGCCAGGTTGTTGTGCAGGCGGACCAGGTTGCGCAGCCCCTCCCCGGTCGCCGCCAGCGCCAGCACGGGCCAGGGCGGGCCGGCGGCCGGCGCGAGGATGAGGTCGAAGACCAGGCCATAGAGCGGGCGGATGCCCGCTTTCCGGCAGACGCGCTCCCACTCCGGCCAGGCGGCGACCGACCCATAATCGGTGCAGGCCAGGGCGGCCAGGCCCTGCGCGGCGGCCGCGTATCCCGCCAGCGGGCCGGGTCCGCCGCCGGGGCCATACGCCGTGCGCACATGGAGATAAGCGAAGGAGACCGGGCTCAGGCTCGCGTCAGTCATCAGCCGCTTCCGGGATATGTATCATGCGCTATTATACCATAGATGGCGGGGGGTGACGAGTCATTCCCAATCGACCCAGCGCGTCTCCAGCAGACTGACCAGGCTATAGCCGGCGACGGCGACCGCGGCGAGGGTCCCCAGCGCGGCGAAAACCAGCGGGGTGTCGTAAATCGAGCGGCCGTAGGTCAGCAGGTAGCCCAGCCCGGCGTCGGCGGCAATGAATTCGCCCACCACCGCGCCAGTGATGGCCAGGGTCAGCCCGAGCTTGAGCCCGCCCAGGATGGTGCGCAGGGCGAGCGGCGCCTCCACATAGCGGAGCAGCTGCCAGCGCCCTGCCCCGCAGATCTGCGCCGCCTCGACCAGCGCGCGGTCGACCGCGCGCAGGCCAATGACGGTATTGACCAGGATCGGAAAGAAGACGATGATCGCGCAGGTGAGCACCTTGGGCAGCAAGTCCAGGCCAAACCAGAGCACCATGAGCGGCGCGATCGCCACCACCGGGATCGCCTGCGTGGCGGCGATATAGGGGGTGAGCAACGCTTCCAGCAACGGCGACTTGGCGACCGGATAGCCCAGGGCCAGGCCGGTCACCGCGGCCAGCGCGAAGCCCAGAGCGGCTTCCGTCAAGGTCACGCTCAGATGGTGCCAGAGGACCCCGCTGGCCGCCAGGTCCCATAGGCGGGCGACCACTACATCGGGCGCCGGCAGCAGGTTGGGCGGGTTTGGCGCCAGCAGGGCCGCCCCCTCCCAGATCAGCAGGCCGCCCACCAGCGCGACCAGCCCCGCCAGCGGCTGGCGCGGCGCCGACCGCGGGTCCGGTCCCCGCACCGCGGGGGGGGACCCCACCAGCCCAGCCGTGTGGTGGCCTAGCTTTTCCCGTGTATGGATCATCGCTCCGCTCTCCTGGCCCGGCAACAGGCATAAAAAAGACCCGGCCAGCATCCTGGATCCGGGCGAGCATGCCTGATGGCGAGGGAGCGCGGGGGGTGCGCAGGGCCACACGGCGACGGCGCGGCCAGCCGGAGTGGCACCGCCCGGCAAAACCGTCACCTGCTATCCGGCGTAACCCGTCCCCGGCGCGATCTTCTTCCATCCGGACTATACCGTCGGCGACGGCGTTGCACCGTCTCCTACCGCCGTAGCGGCTCGCGGGCTCGCCCTGCCGGGCTTACCGCCGATCGGGAATTGCACCCTGCCCTGAAGATCCACAGCCTGTTACGGCCAGGTTTCAGTATACGGCGCCGCGGCGGCCCTGTCAAGGAGTGTGACCCCTTGGCGCCGACCAGAAAGGCTGTGGTATACTGAAAGCGGCTGCGCATTGTCGCGCGGCCGTGCCGCCCGGCCGTGGCTTGATCGTTCGTTCAAAGGAGAACGTGCCGCTGTGAAACTAGCAGACCGCATCAATAACCTGCCCCCCTACGTCTTCGCTTCCCTGGCCAAGCGCATTGCCGACCGGCGCGCCCGGGGCGACCAGGTGATCAATTTCGGCATGGGCGACCCGGATCTGCCCATGCCCCCGGCCCTCGTCGACGCCCTTTGCACGGCGGCGCACGACCCCCAGACCCATCGCTACCCGAATTATTTCGGCCTGCCCGAGCTGCGCCGGGCGATCGCCGGCTGGTACTGCGATCGCTTCCGGGTCGAGCTGAACCCCGAGACCGAGGTCTTGCCGCTCATCGGCTCCAAAGAAGGCATCGCCCACATCGCCCTGGCCTTCTGCGACCCGGGCGATCGCGTGCTGGTGCCCAACCCCGGCTATCCCGTCTATCGCTACGGTACACTCCTGGCCGGCGGCGAGGTCTGTGAGATGCCCTTGCTGGAAGCCCATGGCTTCTTGCCCGACTTCGACGCCCTCGACCGCACCCTGCCCGCCGGCGTGACGATGATGTGGCTTAACTACCCGAACAACCCGACCGGGGCCGTCGCCGACCTGGAGTTCTTCGCGCGCGCCGTGGCCTTCGCCCGCCGCCACGAGATCATCATCTGCCACGACAACCCCTACTCCGAGATCTGTTTTGGCGACTACCGGGCCCCCTCCATTTTGCAGGTGCCGGGCGCCCGCGAGGTTGCGGTCGAGTTCCACTCGCTCAGCAAAACGTATAACATGGCCGGTATGCGCATCGGCATGGTGGTCGGCAATGCCCAGGCTGTCGAGGCGCTGGGCCGCATCAAAAGCAATGTCGACTCAGGGGTGCCCTCGATCGTCCAGCAGACCGCCCTGGCCGCCCTGACGCAGGATCAGGCCTGGATCGCGGCGCGCAACGCAGTCTACGAGCGGCGGCGCGACCGCCTGGTGCCGGCCCTCAACGCCGCCGGCATCGCGGCGCCCCTGCCCCAGGGCAGCCTCTACGTCTGGGGGAAGACGCCGGCCGGCCTGAGCGCGGCGGCTTTCGCCGACCGCCTGTTTGAGGAGGCAGCGATCGTCGTCACGCCCGGCTCCAGCTTCGGCTCCTGCGGCGAAGGCTACTTCCGCCTCTCCCTCACCGTCCCGGACGCCGAGGTCGAGACGGCGGTGGCCCGGCTCGCGCAACTGCGGTTCTAGAATCAGCGGGGATCCTGCGTTAGGCGCTAAGGAGCAGGCGATGCACCCATATTTGCGGCGCGGCCTCATCGGGCTGCTGGCCGGGGGGATCAGCGGTAGCGTGCTGGCCGCCGCGCTGGGCAACCCGGCGCTCGGCCTGCTGCTGGGTGCGCTGGCCGGGATCGCCTATCTCGCGGCGTTTCGCCGGCCGCCGGGGGCCTACGCGGATAGCATCATGACCGCCGCGGCCCTGGGCGTGCCGCTCTGGCTGCTGTGCCAGGTGATCGGGGGCCCCCTGCTCGCCGGGCAGGCCCCGCAATGGACGGCCGAGGGGTTGCGCACCCTGTTTCCAGTCCTGGTCGGCTGGCTGGGCTACGGCGCCCTGCTGGGGCTGCTCGGCCAGGCGCTGAGCGACCTGGCTCAGCGCGTCCTTGGCCCCGAGCCGGTGGCCGCGCCCCGGCCCCGCGCGATCATGACCCGCATCGTCGTCCTGGGCGGCGGGTTTGCCGGCGTGACCACCGCGGAACACCTGGAGCACGAGTTCGGCGCCGACCCGGCGGTGTCCTTCACCCTCGTCAGCGACACGAACGCCCTCCTCTTTACCCCCATGCTCGCCGAAGTCGCGGCCAGCAGCCTGGAGCCCACCCACATCAGCAACCCGTTGCGCACCACGCTGCGGCGAACTGATGTGGTGCGCGGCACGGTCGCCGAAATCGACCTGGCGCAGCGCTGGGTGATCCTGGCGCCCGACGACCGGTCGCCCCGGCCCCGCGCCATCCCGTTCGACCACCTGGTGCTCGCCCTGGGGGCCGTGTCCAACTATCGCGGGCTGAAGAACGTCGAAGCCGTCTCTTACGATTTCAAGTCCCTGCTCGACGCGATCCGCATCCGCAACCATGTGATCGATATGTTTGAGCGCGCCGACCAGGAGCCGGACGGGGCGGTGCGCCGCAGCCTGCTCACCTTTGTCGTCGCCGGCGGGGGGTTCGCGGGCGCCGAGCTGGCCGGGGGGCTGAACGATTTTGCCCGCGGCATGCTCGCTTATTACCCGAACATCCCGCCCCCGGAAGTGCAGATTGTGCTCGTCCATTCCGGCGACCACATCCTGCCCGAGCTGAGCGAGTCGCTCGGGGCTTATGCCCGGGCCCGCATGGAGCACCGCGGGGTCACTTTCAAGCTCAACCGGCGCCTGGCCGATGCCGCACCGGGCCTCGTGCGCCTCAGCCCGGATGAGGAGATCCCGGCCCACACCCTCATCTGGACCGCCGGGACCGCGCCGAACCCGCTGCTGGCCACCCTGCCGATCGAGCGCGACAAGCGCGGCGCGGTCGTGGTCGAGAGCACGCTCGCCGTGCCGGGCCAGCCGGGCCTCTGGGCCCTGGGGGATTGTGCCGCCGTGCCGGACGTCGTGACCGGGAAGACCTGCCCGCCCACGGCCCAGTATGCGCTCCGCGAGGCCTACCGCCTGGCAGCCAATATCCACGCCAGCGTGCATGGCCAGCCGCTCAAGCCCTTCAAGTTCAGCGTGATCGGCGTGCTGGCGGTCGTCGGCCACCACACGGCCTGCGCCGAGGTCAAGGGCTTGCACTTTTCCGGGCTGTTTGCCTGGTTCCTGTGGCGCGGCATTTATCTCTCCAAGCTGCCGGGCCTGGAGCGCAAAGTCCGCGTGCTGGCCGACTGGGTGATCGAGCTCTTTTTCCCGCGCGACATCGTGCAGACGATCGACTTCGGCGGCAGCGAGAGGAAGTAGCCTATGCTTTCCGCCCTGCGCCTGGGGAGCCGGCCGGGTGTCTATGATTACGGTGGACTCCTCGCCGGGGCGGTCGTCGGCGGCCTGGGCGGGTTGGCCACCGGCACGCCCTTTGGCCTGGCCCTGGGCGCCGCCGCCGGTCTGCTGTTTGCCGTGATCAGCCGCCCCCGGGCGGTTACGCCGGGGGCCGGCTTGCTCTGGGGCCTGGGCTATGCCCTGTTGCTCTGGTTCGCCGGGCCGGTCGGGCTGTTCCCCCTGCTCGGCAGCGGGCCGCCACTGGGGATGCTCGACCTGGCCCGTAGCCATTTTCCGGAGCTGGTGGCCTATGTGCTCTATCTCGGCGCGCCGCTGGGGTTGGTTCTGGGCTTGTGGGGCCTGGGCAATCCATCCCCGGCGGTCGCGGGCCGGGCAGCAGATCAGCACTTCAGCCTGGCCCGGGGCCTGATCGTCGGAGCGCTCGGCGGGCTCGTCGGGGGCTGGGCCTTCGCGCAGTGGATGGCCCAGATCGGCTTTTTCGCCCTGCTCGCGCACCTCGTCAACTCCAATTCGCCGGAAACGGGGGCGCTGATCCATTATGCCATCGCCGCCCTGATCGGCGCCAGCTTCGGCGTCCTCTTCCAGCGCGATATCCATGGCCCCGGGTCGAGCCTGAGCTGGGGCGTGGCCTATGGCCTCTTCTGGTGGTTCCTGGGCCCGCTCACCATCCTCTCGCTCTGGCAGGGCCGCCCGGTCGACTGGTCCTATACTCACGCCGGCACGCTGTTCGGCTCGCTGGTCGGGCATGCGATCTACGGGTTCCTCGTCGGTCTGGCCTTCGCCGCGCTGGACCGGCTCTGGGTCGGCTTCTTCGTCGACTCTGACCCGCTCAACCGCGCGCCCGAGGGGCCGGGGGCGACGACCCTGCGCTCCCTGGGCTGGGGTGCCGTGGCCAGCCTGGCCGGGGGCCTCCTGTTCAGCGGGGTCATGCTGGCCACCGGCGTGCTGCCCACCGTCGCGCGGCTGGTCGGCGGCTCGTCGGCGACCCTGGGCTTCTTTGTGCATCTCGGCATCAGCGCCCTGATCGGCATGAGCTACGGGCTGCTGTTCCGGCGCGAGGCCCCCGACCTGGGCTCCAGCCTGGCCTGGGGCATGGTCTACGGCCTGATCTGGTGGTTCCTTGGCCCGCTGACCTTGCTGCCGGTCCTGCTCGGCCATCCCTTCTCCTGGACAATGACCACGGCCAGCGGCCTGCTGCCCTCCCTGGTGGGCCACCTGATCTATGGGGCCGCGACGGCTTTCGTCTTCTTGCTGCTGGAGCGCCGCTACAGCGCCTGGCTCCTGCTCGACCCGCGCATCGCCGTGCGCGAGGCCCGCCGGCGCCGCCCGCTCGGCACCCCGGCGCCGGCCCTCTGGCTCTTCGTGCTCGGCCTCGGCGTGCTGCTGCCGGTCATGCTGAGCGGCGACCACTCGGCCGCCGCGGCGCCGGCCTATGGCACCCCGGCCGATATGTCGGCCCCGCCGGTCCCGGCTCCCACCTCGCAGGATGCTTATGACGCGGCGCCCTGCGGCCTGGATACGGCCCGCAACGCGGTCACGAGCTTCCTGGCGGCCGCCAATAGCGGCGATCCGGCCGCCATCGGGCGGGCCGTGGACCTGGACCACTTGCAAGAATATTTCGTCGCCGCCGCCCCCAGCGATCCCTACGCCGCGGACTTCCGCGCCACACAGCGCGACCCTCTCCTGGCCTACCTGGCGCAACGTCACGCCCAGCAGGAGGTGGTGCAGCTACGCGACCTGCAACTGGCCGCCCCGACCGGCAACCCCGACGAGGTCAGTGTGACCTTCCAACTCACGCGCCAGGCCGCCGACCTGCCCGCGGGCCCGGCGAACGGCAGCGCCGTGATCAGCTGCCAGACCGGCAAGATCATCCGCTGGCGCCAGTGAGCCCTGGCCTGTATCTAGCAGTCAGCGGTCAGGAGATACCGCGCGGAGAGTTTCGGCGCAATTCACCAGGCGACTGAGGGTTCGCACGGCCGCCAGCACATGCGTGGGTCGGTGCGGTCGCGGCCCCGTATTTTGAGCAGTCCGCGGTCCCGCAAGCGATCCAGTAGCGTGTCGAGCAAGAGCAGTTGGGGTACACGGTGACGCTCAGCCCCGGCCAGGCCGCCTGACGGGCGGACTATTTTCGGAGGAACAGCTGCGCGGGCGCCCTGGCTCCTGCGAACACCCGCTAATCGACCCGGCTAACCTGACAGAGGTACGCCCGGTGCGGGACCGAGCCGCTGATCGGGTCGATCGCGTCGTTGGCGATGAGCAGGTTGAAATTGGCGCCGTCGGGGCCGAACGGGTCGTAGCCAGGCTTGCCGATCTCCGGCGACGCCTGCCACCAGCCGTGCTGGCCGCAAACCACGTTCGGCGCAAGCGTGCTGTTCAGCTTCGCACGCGCCCGGATGCTGCCTCCCAGTGTCTCGATACGCACCCACTCGCCCGCCGCAATGCCCCGCTCGGCGGCCGCGCTCGGATGCATCTCCACCTCGGGGTCGGGGGCGAGCCGCCGCAGGCTGGGCAGCCCCCGGTGCTGGCTCTCGCAGAAGAGGGCGTGCTTGGCGCAGGTCAGTACCAGCGGGAACCGCCCCGCCAGATCCGGCCGCGACCGCGGGCTTACGAGCGGCTCGTCGTACTGGGGCAGCGGCGGATATCCATGCTCCAGCATCGTCTCCGAGTAGAGCTCGATCTTGCGGGTCGGCGTGGCGAAACCTCTAGGCACCCCATCCTGCATCTCCGCGAACTTCCGGTAGCGGGTCTCGACGGGCACCTGTACGCCGCCCGGGTTCTCACGCAGCGTCTCTAGCGCGACGCCGGAAGGCTCCAGCTGGTAGCGGTAGGCCGCCTCGATGTCGCCGTCCCAGAAGTGCGCGCCGAGACCGAGCCGGCCCGCCAGGTCGAAGACGATGCGGGTATCGGCACGCGCCTCGCCCTGCGGCTCGACCACGCGCGGTCGCAACTGCACGTGCGCCTGCGCCGCCGCGCTGATTTCGAAGCCGATCTTCAGCGCCTCGCGTTCGAACGCGCTCGCCACCGGGAGCACCAGGTCGGCCATCGCGGCCGTCGGGCTCATGAAAAGGTCGGCGTGGACATAGAAGTCGAGCGCGGCGAGCGCGTCCCTGCCGCGCCCCACGGCCGCGTGGGCCAGGAGCAGGTTGGCCCCGAACCCCACGAGCCCCCGCACCGGGTAGGGCGTGCCCTCCAGGATCGCGCGGTAGACCTCGTCAGAGGTGACGAACCCCCAGCGGGAGGGGCCGAGAGGGCGCTCCGTCAGACCGAGGGACTTCGCCCGCTGCGCTGCTGGCAGCAGATCGGTGCCTCCGGCAAACCGCGACGGCACCGGCGCAAATAGCACGTTGCCGCCCCGCACATCGAGGCTTCCGGTCAGCGTGTGCAGCTGCGCGATCGCGCGGGCTATCTGGGTGGAGCCGGTTTGCATTTCGACGCCGCTCCAGGCGTAGTAGGCGACCGGTCGTGCCTCCCAAAGCATGCGGGCGGTGGCCGTAACCTGGTCGCCCGGCACGCCGCAGATCGCCTCCACTTCCTCGGGTGTATACCGGCCGCAGCTCTCGGCCAAGAGCTGGAACGCTGGCTGGCAAAGCACGGTCCCCTGGAGGGTTTCGACGGCGAACTCGCCGAAGAGGGCAGGCTCTGCTCCCGCTCCCTCGTAGCCGCCGCTGGCCGGGTCGTAGATTACCATCCTCCCCTGTCGTTCGTCCCAGGCGACGTAGCGTTGCGGGCTGCCGGCGGCCGTCAGGTCGGCCTCGGCAAGCAGCCGCCCGTTGTCGGCGCGCACCAACAAAGGGGCGTTGGTCCACTGGCGGATGAAGTCGCGATCGTACCAGCCGCGCCCGATCATAACATTGGCGATGCCGAGCGCCAGGGCTGCGTCGGTGCCTGGGCGCACGCGCAGCCAGAGATCGGCCTTGTTGGCGGGACCCGCCCGGCGCGGGTCGACCACGATCAGGCGGGCGCCGCGCCTCAGCGCGTCGACTGTCGCTGTGGCGTGGGCTATCCGGGCGACGTTCGGGTTGTAGCCCCAGAAGAGGATGCAGCCCGCGTGCTCCAGGTCCGGCATATAGGCCCCCGGCACAGGGGCGCCAAAGGTGTACTGCGTGGCCTGGTGGCGGCCCCAGCCGCACAGCTCCATCGACGCGCAGAGGTTCGGCGACCCGAATGCGTTCATGAGCCGCTGAATCCAGAGCGCCGAGTCGTCGACTGCCGAGGTGGAGGGGGAGACGATGCTAAATACCACGCTTTCGGGGCCGCTTTCATTGGCGATGGCTCGCAGTCGGGCTGCGGTCATGTCAAGCGCCGCATCCCAGCTGATCCGCTGCCAGCCGGGGTCCGGGTCGCCCTTCGGCCGGGTGCGCTGGAGCGGATAGAGCAAGCGGTCGCGGTGATAGACCAGTTCCGGTGCGGCGCGGCCCTTGGCGCAGAGCGCCCTGCCGGTCGGGTGGGCGGGGTCGGGCTCCAGGGCGACGAAACGGCCCTCCTCGACCAGAGAGATCGAGCCGCAGCGCGAGATGCACAGCGCGCAGTAACCGGGAATCCGCCGGGTGGCCCGCGTATCTGCCAGCATAAGTATACCTCCCTGCTTGAGTGATTCAAGGGCGGGACTGGACGCGGCCGCGATTGGCCATAATATACTCCACTTCCGGCTATCGCGCAATGCTCTCCTGATCTCGGTCTCTGACGGCAGCGGCCCGCCAAACGAGGGTTTGCCAGCGGTATCTATCGCGGAGCTAATTTGGGCAAAAATTAGGAAACTCAAAAATGTGCCTGCGGCACCGCTGCGCGAGCAAAACTCAAAACTCCGTACAGCGGCCCGTCAGGTTCCGCCTGGAGGCGGATAAGTTGGTTGGGCCGGCATGGTATAATCAGGGGGCGCGATGATGGAATGGGCATCCCGGATAGCGGAGGTTTCAGCAGCATAATGCGGATACGCTAACGATTGGCCTGGCAACTGGTGCTACGACCCTCAGCAGATGCGCGTGGTGTGTCCCTGCGACTACGCCGCGCGACCCTGGAATCCCCTGAGGTAGTCGGCCGGGGGCCGGGCTTTTGCTTTGCCCGGGACCAGGGTCATCGACATTTTGCTTGATCTAATGATTGGCGAGTTGCGGCAGGCGCGGTGGATGCCTGGCGCCCGGCTCGCCGGAGAATGGAGCAGCTATGGTAGAGAGCCCGAATATCGTTGCCGAGAAGCGCTCGGCCGATGGCCTGCACGAAGTACGCCAGGCCGCCGAGCGTGCGCTGGTGGTCGGGGTGGAGATGGGGCAGCCCATCTGGTCGCTGGATGATTCGCTGGCCGAGCTGGAGCAGCTGGCCACGACGGCCGGCGTCACCGTCGTCGGCGCGGTAACCCAGAAGCTCGACGCGCCCAACCCCGCGACGCTGATCGGCAAAGGGAAGCTGGAAGAGATCCGCAAGCTGCGCGAGACCGTCGACTACGACCTGCTGCTCTTCGACGAAGAGCTGTCGCCGCGCCAGCAGCGGAACATCGAGGAAGCGCTCAACATCAAGACGCTGGATCGCACGGCGCTGATCCTCGACATCTTCGCCAAGCACGCGCGAACGCGCGAAGGCCGCCTGCAGGTCGAGCTCGCCCAGCTGGAGTACCGGCTGCCACGCCTGACCCGCCTCTGGACGCACCTTTCGCGCCAGACGGGCGGCACGGGCGGCGCCGGCGTCGGCTTGCGCGGGCCGGGCGAGACCCAGCTCGAAGTCGACCGCCGGCGCGCCCGGGAGCGGATCACGCGGATCAAGGACGAGCTGAAACAGGTGCATGGGCAGCGCGAGCTCTACCGGCAAAAGCGCCGCAAGGCGGGCACGTCGATCGTCGCGCTCGTCGGCTATACCAACGCCGGGAAATCGACGCTGCTCAACGCGCTCTCGGACGCGGGGGTGCTGGCCGCCGACGTGCTCTTTGCCACGCTCGACCCGACGACCCGCCAGATCGCTTTGCCCGACGGCCGCGAGATCTTGCTGACCGACACGGTCGGCTTTATCCAGCGCCTGCCGACGCTGCTGGTGGCCGCTTTCCGCGCCACGCTGGAGGAGATCGGCGAGGCCGATCTGCTGGTCCATGTGCTCGACATCACCCACCCCAACGCCGCCGAGCAGGCCCATACCGTCGAGGAGGTGCTGAAAGAGCTTGGCCTGGCCGAGAAGCCCCGGATCGTCGCGCTCAACAAGATCGATAAGCTGATCGGCCAGGAACGCGTGCCGGCGGCCGGCGCGCCGGCCAATGGGGCCGGCCCAGGGTCGGCCCCGTCCCCGGGCGCGGAGGGCGATCTCGCCGCCCGCCTGGTGGCCGAGATGGGCATCCCGGCCGATTACGTGCCGGTCTCGGCCCAGCGCCGGATCGGGCTCGACCGGCTCCTGGCCCGCATCGAGGCCGATCTGAACCAGAGCTTGCTCGCCGTGACCGTCCACATTCCCTACAGCCAGGGCGACCTGGTGGCCGAATTCCACCGCAAAGGGACCGTGTTGGCCGAATCCTACGATGAGACCGGCACGGTAATCGCCGGGCGTCTGCCGGTGCGGCTGCGGCCGCAGTTTGCCGAATACATCCGCTAGGCGCCCGCCCGCCGTTTACCGGCTACGAGCGCGAAAGCCCCATGGCTTTCGCCCCAGTGGATAAAGCGCCGCCAGGGAGAGCAAGGTTATGCTGCTGGTCAATATAGTACATCTGTGCTATAATAGAGCTATGCAGCAATCCCGCGAGGCCGGCACCTAAATGGGCTATCGTCGCG
>DATGEF010000882.1:0-8907 GCA_035310405.1 Chloroflexia bacterium
GAGCTCATACCCCTGCTGGGTCAACTTCGACTCTTTGGCCAGCGAGCCAGTGAGCCCGAGCGGTGCCCCGAACAGGATCGTGTCCCCGGTGGCATTGGGGGCGGCAGTGGCGGCGGGCGGCGTCCCCCCCGAGGCGGCGGCCGGGGTCGGCGTCGCGGCGGGCTCGGTGCCCCCGCACGCCGCGAGCAACAGACTGGCGAGAGTGCAGAGGGTGATCGCCAGCCCGGCGCGGCGCGGGCGATCCCGATGGGGGGATGGCCCCATGGTCGGATCCTTAGCGCAATATGCGGTCATAGCCTTTCCTCCTTCGGCAACGCGCCCTGGTCCAGACGAGCCCTGGTCCAGGGATGTCTGAGGCAGACCAGCCCGCTGGTTTGCCCGCTGTCTTGCTATTATACTACACTACTTGACCGGGCCGAAGAGGTTATGCTATGCTTAACACCGATGCAGCTGCCGCCAGTCCGAGGGAGGAATGCGCCGATGACGAACTCCGCTACCATCTTCTGTAAACGCTGCGGTACCAAAAATGCGCGAGACTTGCAATTCTGCACGCAATGTTCGGCCCCGCTCCACGACGCGCCGGGACCAGCACCGGCCCCCGCCGGAGCAGCGCCCCTGGAGGCGAGTGCGCCGCCCGCCCCCGTTGCCGCCCCCGGCAATTTCATTTTTTGCAAACGGTGTGGGGCGAAGAACCCGCGCGACTCGCAGTATTGCGATCAATGCTCGGCGCCCCTGCACCTGGCCGGGCCGGGCAGTGTCTCCGCCCCGCCGGCCCCACCGAGTGACGCGTTGCGCCCCGGCGCGCTGGGGGTCAGCAATGTCCCCCCGGCCGCCGCCCCGCCGCCGGGAGTTGTGACCCGGGGGCCCGCCCCGCCCGCGGCCCCCGCGCCGAGCAGCGAGAGTATCATCGCCGTGCCGGGCTTGCCGGCGCCCTTCGCCCCGCCCCCCCGGGGCGCCAAAGCCAGGCGCGGCGGGCCCCCCTTCTTGCTGATCGGGGGCGCGATCCTCGCCCTCCTGATCTTCCTGGCCGTCGCCTTCGGCGGCTTCCTGCTGTCCAGTGGCGGCGACCTGCAGACCAGCATCGGCACGGCGGTCGCCCAGCAATCGACGGTCCAGGCCGAGCAGGGTCTGCAGATCCGCGTGGCGCTGACCGAGCTGGCTAATAGCGGCGGCTCCCTGGCCGCCCAGCAGACGGCCATCGTCCAGGCGACGGCGGCCGACCGGGCGGCGCAGGCGACGACGACGGCCGTGATCGCCGAGGTGGCGACGTTCGCGGTCGAGCGCCAGGCCGCCAAGGACGAGAAAGGCCCCGGCGGCGAGCCCGTGGTCGTCGTGCCCGTCGTCTTCCCCCCGCCGGCGGCCCGGATCTTCCTGACGCCGCTCCCCTTGCCGGCCCCGATCACGTTCGCCAATGCGCCCGGCACCAGCCCCGATGCGGCGGTAGCCGTCGCCGTCCCAGTGACGATCACCAACAAAATCACCGTGCCCGACGAGGTACATTGGTATAAGATCGATCTGACGAAATATAGCGGTGGCTCGCTCAGCCTCAAATTCAGCACGCCGAAGAGCGCGGAAAACCCGATGGGCGTCGACGTCTACGATGAGGCGGGCGTGAACGAGCAGCTGAACGGCCCGTGGACCCTCCCGGCGACGACACAGGAAACCCTGTTCGTGGCCAAGCCCGCCGTCTATACCCTGAAAGTGTCGACTGCCGGCCATACCGTGGACGCCACCGATCCCTACCGGCTGGAAGTCACCTTCCACCCCAATGGCAGCAACGCCGACAAAGATCATGCACCCCATCTGGGCCTGGTCGGCGCGGTCCAGGGGTACCTCAGTTCGAAAAGCGACTCGCAGTGGTTCCTGGTCGACATGTCGGCCTTTCCGCAGGGGGGGAAGTACACCGCGGCCTTGACCGTGCCCCCGGCGGCGAAAGACCCCTACAACATCATCCTCCATGACGCATCGGGCGCCAACCAGGTGGATGCGCGCTCGGTCCTCGCCGGCCAGAATAACCAGGTCAGCGTCGAGCCCAAAACGGGCACTAACTATCTGCTGGAAATCAACTCGGATGGCGGCTTTGCGCCCAACGACCCCTATGTGATCGGCACCTACTTCCTGCCGCACTCGGCCAACGGTACCCCCGGCCAGGCGCGGGAGATCACCCCGCCCGTGCTCGCCAAGGTCCATATCGCCGCACCTCAGGACGTGGTCTATTTCAGCTTCAAGGTCAACGGGCCCTCGACGGCGCAGGTGAAGATCACCACGCCCGCCGACGGGAGCCACATTAGCGTCGAATTCACCGACGCCAACGACCAGCAAAACTATGGCTATCATGAGCTCGGCCCGGGCCAGCAGGCGGATGGCATGGGCTACTTCCGCAATCCCGGGACGTATTTGATGAAAGTCTATGGATCGGGCGGGGATGCGGTCAGTCTGGCGCCGGCGACGCTCGATCTGCACGTCGACCCCACCAAATAAGGCGGGGCCGGGCCCCGGGAGATGCCGCATGTCCGCGCTCGTCGACACGCTGCGCAGCTATGTCCCGCACCTGGTGGTGAGCCGCCTGGCGGCGGACGGCGCCCCCGCCGGTAGCCCGACAAGTGACCGGTTTGCCGCCGCCGTGCTCTTTGCCGATATTTCGGGCTTTACGGCCCTGGCGGAGCGACTGGCCGAGCACGGCCCGGCCGGGGCCGAAGAGCTGACGACCCTGCTCAACGGCTATTTCGGCCAGCTCATCGCGCACATCGAACGCCATGGCGGCGATATCGTCAAGTTTGCGGGCGATGCCTTGCTGGCGCTCTGGCCGGCCGAGGCCACCGGCGGGGCCGCGCCCGATCTCCCAGCGGCCACGCTGCGCGCCGCGCAATGCGCGCTCGCCGTGCAGACCGCGCTCCAGGACTACACGGCGGGAGGCACCCGGCTCGCGCTACGCATCGGGATCGGCGCCGGCACCGTGTTGGCCGCGCAGCTGGGCGGCGTTGGCGGCCGCTGGGAGCTGCTCCTGGCGGGAGCGCCTTTGGTGCAGATCAGCGACGCCGAACGGCAGGCCCAGCCCGGCGAAGTGGTGCTCGCGGCGCCCGCCTGGGCGCTCCTGGCCGGCTTGGCGACCGGCCAGGAGCGCCCAGGCGGCACGCGCCTCCTACAGGTGCTGCGGCCGGCGACTCCGCAACCCCTCACCCCGCCCCCACTCTCGCCGGCGGCCGCCGCCGGGCTGCAGGCCTATATCCCCGGGGCGGTCCTGGAGCGGCTGACCGCGGGCCAGACGGCCTGGCTGGCCGAGCTCCGGCGCGTGACCGTGATGTTCGTCAATCTGCCTGACCTGGACGAGGCCACCTCGCTGGTCCAGGCCCAGGCGCTGATGGTGGCCTTACAGACCGACCTGGCCCACTACGAAGGGACCATCAATAAGCTCGGCGTGGACGACAAGGGCACCACCCTGGTCGCGGCCTGGGGCTTGCCGCCACTGGCGCACGAAGATGATGCCGTGCGGGGCGTGCAGGGGGCGCTGGCCCTCGGCAGCCACTTACGCGCGCTGGGCACCCGCCACGCGATCGGCCTGGCGACCGGACGCGTCTTCTGCGGCGCGGTCGGCAGTGATCTGCGGCGCGAATATACCATGATCGGCGACGTCGTCAACCTGGCCGCCCGGCTGATGCAGGCCGCGATCCGCGCCGCGCCTGAATCGCCGATCCTCTGCGACGCCGCGACCCACCAGGCGGCGACCGCCCAGGTGGTGTTTACCCCTTTGCCCGCCTTGACCCTGAAAGGCAAAGCCGAGCCGGTTGCCGTTTTCATGCCGCGCGGCCAGGCCACCGGCCCCGCCCTGGCCCAGACGGCCATGGTGGGGCGCACCGCCGAGCGCGCCCTGCTGGCCGCGGATCTGCAGGCGTTGCGGGATGGCGGCGCCGGCCGCGTCGTGATCGTCGCGGGCGACGCCGGCATCGGCAAGTCGCGGCTGGTCCAGGAAACACGGCGCCTGGCGCGCCACCTTGGGCTGCGGGTGCTCGCCGGCACGGCCGGGGCCATCGAGCAGTCGACGCCGTACTACGCCTGGCGCGCCGTGTTCGGCGATCTGTTCGCCCCGGATAGCCAGCACGATCCCGCGGCCCTGCGCGCGATCGTGCTGGCGCAGATCCCGGCGGAGCCCGAGATCCAGCGGCTCGCCCCGTTGCTCAACAGCGTGCTGCCGTTGGATCTGCCCGAGAATGAGCTGACGGCGCAGATGAGCGGGCAAGTCCGCGGCGATAACACGCGCCACGTCTTGCTCCGTCTGCTGCGTACCGCCGCCCAGCAGACGCCGACCGTGGTGATTCTGGAGGACGCCCATTGGCTGGACTCGGCCGCGTGGGCGCTGGCCGGCGCCGTGGGCGGGGATGGGCAGCCGCTGATGCTGATCCTGGCCTTGCGCCCGCCCGGCGAAAGCGCGCCGGCGGAATATCACCAGCTCCGCCAGGGGCCGGGCGCCCGGCACTTGCTGCTCGACAGTTTGCCTCCCGCAGAGACCGTGGCCCTGGTCTGCGCCCGGTTGGGCGTGGCCGGGCTGCCGGAGCCGGTGGCCGGCCTGATCCAGGAAAGAGCCGAGGGCAACCCTTTTTTCAGTGAGGAAATTGCCTACGCCTTGCGCGATACCGGGCTGATCCAGATTGCCGCGGGGCAATGTACCCTCGCGCCGGGCGCGGGCGATCTCAGCACCTTGACCTTCCCCGATACCGTGCAGGGGGTGATCACCAGCCGGATCGATCGGCTCACGTCGCCCCAGCAGCTGACGTTGAAAGTGGCCAGCGTGATCGGCCGCGTCTTTGCCTTCGCCACTTTGCATGCGATCCACCCCATCGAGACCGCCCGTGCCTATCTGGGGGACGATCTCAGCGCCTTAGATCGCCTCGACCTCACCCCCCTCGACGTCCCAGGGGCCGATCCCGCGTACATCTTCAAGCATATTATTACGCAGGAAGTGGCCTATAATCTGATGCTGTTTGCCCAGCGGCGCCAGCTACATCGCGCGATCGCCGAGTGGTATGAGCGCACCCAGGCCGGCGATCTCTCGCGGCTTTATGCCACGCTCGCCCATCACTGGGAGAAAGCCGGCATCCTGGCCAAAACGCTCGACTATCTGGAGCAGGCCGGCGACCAGGCTTTGAGCGAGGGCTCGTATCAGGAAGCCGTGCGCTTCTTCAGCAAAGCGCTGGCGCTGGACGAGGGGGCGGGGGCCGGGGATCAGGAGTCGGGCACGGGATCGGGGGATGGCCGGCCGGGGCCTGTCCTCCGGCGGGCGCATTGGCAGCGGCAGCTAGGGGAGGCCCACTACGCGCTGGGGCACCTGGCCGCCGGGCACACGCACCTGGAAGCGGCCGTGGCTGCCCTGGGCTATCCGATGCCCCGCACTCAGCGGGCCTTGATCACCGCCCTGGCGGCCCAGGTCGGCCGCCAGGCGCTGCACCGGCTCTGGCCGGCCCGCTTCACGGGGCGGGCCCGGCACCGCGCCGTGATGCTCGAAGCCACTCGTGCCTATGAGCGGCTGGCGGAGATCCATGTCTTGCGCAGCGATCCCTTGCCCGGGCTCTATTCCCTGGTGCGCACGGTAAACCTGGCCGAAGGGGCCGGCCCATCGCCCGAAGTGGCACGCGGCTACGCGACGATGAGTGGGGCCGCCGCGCTGGTGCCCCTCTACCCGGTGGCCGAGGCCTATCTACGCCGGGCGCGCGCGACCGCCGAGCGCGTCCGGGACCTGCCGGCGCTGACCTGGGTGCTGCAACTGACGGGCTACTACAACCTGACCATTGGGCGCTGGCCGGCCGCCCAGCAGGCCCTGGAGGAAGCGATCGCGATCTCGGATCGGCTGGGCGATCGCCGCCGCTGGGAGGAAAGTAGCGGCCTGCGCGCCGTGGCCGCGTACCACCAGGGCGATGTCGCCCGGACCCAGGCCTTAAATGCCGCCGTCTATGCGTCCGCCACCCGCCGGGGCGATACCCAGATCCGGGTGCTGACGCTGCTGACGAAAGCAGAATATATCGACTTGCCGCGCAATAATCTGGCTACCGCCCAGACCACGATCGCGACGGCGCTGGGGTTGCTGGCGGCGAACACCGGCCGCGGCGAAGAGATCCTGGCCTATGGCCTGTTGGCGCTGATGCACTGGCGGCGTGGCGCGCCCCGCCCGGCGGGGCGGGCGGCCCAGGAAGCGGCCACCCGCATCGCCCAATCGTCGCCGACCCTGGTGTACGGGCTGGGCGGCTATGCCGCGGTCGCGGAGGTTTACCTGGCCGCCTGGGAGGCCGAAATCCAGGCGCGCGGCGGGGCGCGGCGTTCGACGGAACGGCGGGCAGCCCGCGCCTGCCGGGCGTTGCAGGGCTACGCCCGGGTGTTTCCGATCGCCCGCTCGCGGGCCTGGATCAGCACAGGCGTGTATCAGTGGCTGGCGGGCCGGCCCGGGCCGGCCCACCGGGCCTGGCGCCGGGCCCTGCGGCAGGCCCGCGCGTTCGGGATGCCCTATATGGCGGCGCTGGCCCACTATGAGATCGGCCGCCACTTGCCGGTCACCCACCCGGCCCGCGCCGGCCACCTGGCCCGGGCGCGTCTGCTCCTGCGCCGCCTGGGGGCGGCCTACGACCTGGCCCAGATCGACGCCCTCCCGTAGCCGGCGGCATGGCCGGCACGAAACGTGCTCGTGTCTGGGCGGCGAACACCCAGCGAATCCAGCGAATCCAGTGCATTAAGGAGAACCAACTGTATGCCGAATCCATCGAAATTTGGCGTGTTTGTACCCCAGGGCTGGCGGATGGACCTGGTCGACATCCCGGACCCGGGCGAGAAATATGAAGCGATGACCCGCACCGCGGTCGAGGCTGAGCGTCTCGGCTTCGACTCGATCTGGCTCTATGATCATTTCCACACCGTGCCGCAGCCGGAGCTGGAGAGCGTCTTCGAGTGCTGGACGGCGACGGCCGGCCTGGCCCGCGATACGAAGACGATCCGCCTGGGCCAGATGGTGACCTGCAACGGCTACCGCAACCCCGCCCTGATGGCCAAGATCGCTTCGACCGTCGACGTAATGAGCCATGGCCGGCTCGATTTCGGCATCGGCGCGGGTTGGTACGAGCATGAGTACCGGGCCTACGGCTACGACTACCCCGACGCGCCGACCCGCCTGAAGATGCTCGCGGAAGCGTTGCCGATCATCCGGTCCCTGTGGACGGAAGATTACGCCACCTACAAGGGCAAATTCTACCAGGTGGCCGGGGCGATCAACGAGCCCAAAGGTGTCCAGAAGCCGCACCCGCCGATCTGGATCGGCGGCGGCGGCGAGAAAGTCACGCTCAAGCTGGTAGCGCAGTATGGCGATGCCTGTAATATCAGCGGGCCCGACCCGGCAGTCTACCAACACAAGTTCGCGGTCTTGCGCGAGCATTGCGACAAGTTGGGCCGCGACTATGACGCTCTGATCCGCTCGGCCAACCTGACCGTGTTTCTGCTGGAGCCCCGCGATGTCGATCGGGCCGCCGAGCTGACGGCGCCCTATCGCTTCGGCCGCCCGCTGGAGGAAGTCCGCCAGGGAAACTTCGTGGGCACCCCCGCCGAGCTCGTCTCCCTCTGCCGTCAGCTGGAGGACGTGGGGGTGAATTACTTTATCTTTTATTTGCCCAACGCCAAGCAGCTGGCGCCTTTGAGTCTGCTCTATAATGAAGTGGTCAAGGTGCTACGGGGGTTGTAGCGGGTAAGCCAGCCGACCTGAAGGATGGCGATATGGCGCAGGCGCAGCGCTCGTTGGGGCGCAACATCTACGCGGTGGGCGTGGCGGTCGTGGGGTATGGCGCGGTGGCCGTCGACCTGATCCTGCGCCGGCCGAGCGATAACCAGTGGCTGCTCGTCGGGGTGCTGGTCGCCCTGGCCATGATCCTCGGCGGGCTCGGGGCGCGGCTACCGCGCGGCACTCCTTATGTCGGCCTGGAAGGCACCCCCTATTACGCCGCCGTGCTGATGCTCGCGCCCGGCGCGAGCGGCCTGGTCTGCATCTTGCCCTTCCTCCGCTGGCGGCTGACCACGCCTGGCGCCACCAACTGGATGTTTCTACGGAACAGCGGCATGTACGGCCTGATGGGCTACCTGGGCGCCCAGGTGTACCAGGCTGCCAGGGGCCAGACGCCGTTGGCCTACATCACCCTGGGCAACCTCCTCGCCATCGTGCCGGCCTTTCTGGTTATCCGCGTGCTGAACGAAGGGATTCTCTTCGGGACGAATGCGCTGGCGCAGGGCGTGCGCCCGGCGCTGACCCGGCTGCGCGAAGGCCAGCGGGCGGGCTGGGTCATCCAGGGGCTCGCCTATCTGCCGGCGATCCTCACCTCGCTGGTCTGGAGCCGTATTGACTGGCAAGGCTGGGTGATCTGGCTCGCGCTGCTGACGGCGGGGGCCTTCGCCCTGTATCAGCTGGTGCGTGCCCGGAGTGAAATCACGGGCCGTTTGCAAGAGCTGAGCGCCGCCAACCTGCGCATGACCGAACACGAAAAACGAGAAACGGTGCTGGCCCAGCAGCTGGGGCAGGCCTCGGAACAGCTGTCGGGCTACGCCTCCCGCCTCGCCGCGGTGCTCCAGCAGCAGCATGTCGCCGTCACCGAGATCACCGCGACGGTGGAAGAGCTGGCGCAGCAGGCGCGCTATATCGCCGATGCGGCGGGCGCCGTGGACAGCACCTCGGAAGCCGCCCTGGTGACGGCGGGGCGGGGCCAGGCGGCCGCCGCGGCCAGCGCGCAGGCTATGGAAGCGCTGGAGCACAATGTCCGCGAGATCAGCACGCGCATGAGCACGCTGGAGGCGCGCTCGCCCCTGCTCCCCCGCCCCCGCCGCCTCGATCGTCGCGTTCAGCGCCAGCAGGTGTGTCTCCCCCGCGATATTGTTGAACGCGACGAT
>DATGEF010000883.1:0-3780 GCA_035310405.1 Chloroflexia bacterium
CCGGCCGGGGGCGCCAGGGCCACCCCGGCGAGGACCGCCACGCCGAGCAGCGCCAGACGCCGCCAGGCCGGCCGGGGACGAGGCTGCGGGAAGCGGGACAGGTGCATAGCAACCCTCCTGTGGCGATAGGAAGCCCGGCCCGTTAGGCCAGGGGTAAGATAAAGGAGAAGGTGCTGCCGGCTCCCTCGGTCGACTCCACCGCCATCCAGCCGCCGTGCCGCGTGACGATCCCGTGGCTGATGTAGAGCCCGAGCCCCAGGCCGGCATAGCCCGCATCCCGCACATTCCGCGCCCGGAAATAGCGCTCGAAGACGGTCCCTTGCTGGTCCCCGGGGATGCCGACCCCGAAGTCGCGCACCGCGGTCTCCACCTCCGTCGCGCGCCGCGTGACCCGCACGACGATCTCCTGGCGCGGGCCGGCATATTTGATCGCGTTTTGCAGCAGGTTGATCAGCACCTGCTCGATCCGGCCCCAGTCGGCCGCGACCACGCAGGGTTCGGGGGCGAGATCGCATGTGATCGTGAACCCGGCGGCCGGCGGCTGCATCAGGCCGACGGTGTCGGCGACCAGGGTGCGCAGATCGAAGCGCGTCGGGGTCAGGGGCAATTGCCCGCTTTCCAGCCGGGACGCGTCGAGCAGGTCATTAATCAAGCGCGTGAGGCGATCGGTCTGCTGGTCGATCGTTTCGAGCAGGCGGGTCAGGCGCGGGGGCCCGGCGGGGGGCGGCGCGCCGGCTTCGCCGGCGCGCATCGTGCGCAGGGCCAGCTGGGTATAGGCTTTGACCGAGGTGACCGGGGTTTTTAATTCATGGGCCACCAGGCCGAGGAACTGGTCTTTTTGCGTGGCGCGGTTATGGCGATCGGTCACGTCGACCGCCGCACTTAGCATCCCGAGGGTCGTGCCGTGGGCGTCGTGGACGGGGCGGAAGTGCAGATCGTAGTAGCAAACCGCGTCGCTGCCGGGCAGCACATGCGCCACATCCGCAAGGTCGAGGATCTCGCCGCGCAGCGCGCGCTCATGCAACGACCGGCGCGACAGCAGGGCAGGCACGATCTCGTAAATCAACTGGCCGCGCGCCTGCGCCAGCGGCCGGCCCGCGATCCGCGCCCAGGCACTGTTGTAGTCGACGATCCGCAGATCGGGATCGACAAAGACGATGCCGATCGGGGTGCCGGCGAAGATGGCGGCGAGCAGGGCCCGCTGATCCTCCAACTCGTGCCGGGCCTGCACCTGCGCGGTGATGTCGCGCAGGATCGACAGGTGCTGGCCGGGCAGCACATGGGCCGTGGCATTGAACTCGACCTCCCGCGTGGTGCCGTCCGCGCGCCGGATGGTCAGGGCGCCCTGCAAGTGGCCCTCGGCCAGGAAGGCGCGCCAGAGATCCGCCACGCTGGATGCGCCCGCCGCCACGATGTCGTCGACGGTTCCGCCGATCAGGTCGGCCGGTGCGCGACCGAGCAGCAAGCCGGCCGCTGCATTGGCGGCGAGAAAGTGGCGGCTGTCGTCGGCCAGGAGCATCGCGTCCCGGGCGTGGTCGAACACCGCCTGGAACCGCCGGTCCGAGTCAGACGGATATTCGAGCGTGGATGACGCTGGATCCATACTGCAAGCTCCCCTCATCACGCTGCCTTTATACAGGATTCGTGCCGCCCTGGCCCCGGGCCGCCACGCGCCACGCGCCATTCCAGGAAGGCAGGGGGTAGTGCTCCTTATTATACGCGACCGGTCAATAGCGGCCGCGATCCCGCGGATGGGATAGGCCCGCGCCGATCTCTGCAACTGCCAAAATTGGTTCCCGAATGTTCAATAAGAATCAGCGCCCCCAAGTATATTAGAGTGTAGTCCCGCGGTAGACCGCATCTCGCGACCGTATCCCGCAACCGTATCCCGTGCAAATGGGTGTATATTATAGTATCGCTACCCGAGCAACGCCGCCGCACCGTGCTGAGGTTCCTGATGTACGAAGGGTCGATCGCGCTACACCCGGAGATGCCGGCCGATGCCCGCTTTGACGGAGTCTTCGCCACGTACCATACGTACGTCTACCGCCTGGCCCTGGCGTTGCTCGGCCAAGTGGAAGATGCCGAAGACGTCACCCAGGAAGTGTTTCTGCGCGTCTACAAGGCCTTGCCCAGCTACCAGCCGGAACGGGCCAGCTTGCGGACCTGGCTGACCCAGGTCGCCGTCCACGCCTGCCAGACCCACCGCCGTCGCCATTTCTGGCAGCGCCGCCGGCAGACCAGCCTGCCCGACGGAGCGGCCCCGGACGATCTCCCGGACCTGATCGATCCCTCGCCCTGGGTCGCGCCCGAGGATCAGGCCCTCCTGGCCGAGCTGCGGCAGAGCCTGTGGGCGCTGCTGGCGCAGCTGCGGCCCGAGCATCGCAGCGTGTTGGTCCTGCACTACTATCTCGATCTGTCCTGCGCCGAAATCGCCGCCCTGCAGCACTGCTCGGAGGGCACGATCTGCTCGCGCCTCTATTATGCGCGACGCCGCCTGCAAGCACACCTGGACCAGCAGGCCCGCCACCGGGAGGGGTTCCAATGAATTGTACCCAGATCCAGCAGCTGAAGGAGGCCTATGTGGACGGCGCGCTCGCCGCCCCGGCCGCCGCCCGCCTGGAGGCCCATGCGGCCAATTGCCCCACCTGCGGCCCCCAGATCGCGCGTGCGCGCCGGCTGCACAACCTCCTGGGGCCGGCGCTCAAGGCGACCGTCGGCCGGCCGGTGCCCGCCGTCGCGCAAACCGAGCGCGTCTACGCGGCCGTCGTGCGCGGGATGGAGCCCGCCCGGGCCGCGCGACCCGGGCGCCCGGCCTGGCTCGCGCCTACGCTGGCGCTCGTCGTCCTGCTGGTGCTCGTCCTCGTCTACCGGGTGACGCATGACTCGACGCCCGCCATCGCGCCGCTCGTCCTGCCGGTCCCGACCGACGTGCCGGCGGCGTCGCCCACCACCGCGCCGCACCCGGTCGTCGCGCCCAGCCCCTTGCCGCTCACGCGCGCGGTGCCCCCGCCGCTGCCGCGCCCGTCCATCGCGACCGCCCCGCAAGGGCCCGGGCCGGGGGGCCCGGCGCCCGGCAGTAACTCGCCCGTGGCGGCCCCCACCCGGCCGCCGGCCGCCCCGTTGAGCGAGCGCAGCGGGGCCGGCCTGGGCGGGAGTGTGCCGGCCGCCGGGCCCCCGACGGCGCCGACCCCCCCGCCGCCGAGTCCCACGGCGATCGCCGCACCGAGTGTGGCGCCGCCGCGGCCGCCCACCGCACCGCCGGCCAGCCCGACCACGCCCCCGGCGCCGCCCACCACAGTCCCCACCCCGCGCCCGGTCGCGACGAGCCTGGTGGCCGCGCCGGCCAGCGATACACCCACCCTGGCCGTCTGGCCGACGCCAACCCCGTGGCCCACGCCGACCCCCTGGCCGTCCGCTACACCCTGGCCGTCGGCCACGCCCTGGCCGTCCGCCACGTCATCGGACACCCCGACTCCCTGGCCGACCCGGCCCGCCCCGCCCCCGTCGCGCGCCACGCTGACCCCCTGGCCGACGGCGACCCCCGAGCCGTCCGCCACGCCCTGGCCCACGGCCACGCCGTGGGACACGCCGACCCCTTGGCCCACCCGCGTGCCCTGGCCGACGCGGCCGCCGCGAGACACGCCGACCCCCTGGCCGACCCGGCCGCCGTGGCCGACCCCCTGGCCGACCCGGACCCCTTGGCCGACCCGGACCCCCTGGCCGACCCCCTGGCCGACCCGGACTCCCTGGCCGACCCGGACTCCCTGGCCGACCCGG
>DATGEF010000884.1:0-12302 GCA_035310405.1 Chloroflexia bacterium
TGCTCGGGGAGGCCCAATTCGCGGGCGATGGCCAGCGACTGCTCGCCGTACGCGAGGGCCTGGGGGAGATCCCGGCCTTCGTAGCCGTAGAGCAGCAGCAAAATCCAGAGCACCTGAGCCTCGGCGGCCCGGTCGCCGATCTGGCGGGCCAGGGTCAGGGCGCGGGCACAGGCGGCCTGGCCGCGCGCCGGGTCGTTGTAGGGGGTGGGGGTCGCATGCAGGACGGCGCGCCCCAGCACGCCGGCCAATTCCAGCGCCGGGGCGGCTTCCGCCTCCAAGGCCGCGTATTGGGCCAGCGCTTCGGGGTAGCGCGCCGCGAGTTCGAGCGCGCGGCCCCGCGCCCGCGCCAGGTCGATCTGCACGCTCACGGCGGCCCCGGCTTGCCGGGCGAGCGTGAGGGCCGTCGCATACAGGGCGGCGGCTTCGTCGTTGGCGAACTTGCCGGCGGCGGCGGCGGCGGCCCGGATCGTGTAGGGCAGGGCCCGGCCGGCCTCGTCCGCGGCCGTAAAATGGTGGGCGAGCAGCAGCGCCAGGTCGTCGCCCGGCCCGGAATCCTCGGCGGCCAGCACCTCGCCGATCACCCGGTGCAGGCGGCGGCGGTCCGCCCGCAAGAGCGACTGGTACGCCACATCCTGCACCAGCCCATGGCGAAACAGGTAACTGCCGTCGGCGGATTCGGCCCCCGGCCGGATCAGTCCGCTGGCGGCCAGCTGGGCCAGCGCGGTGTCGAGTGTATCCATCCCCCGCATTATAGCCTATTGCCGCTGGGGTTGGGGTGCGGGGGTTGGGGGTTGGGGAGACGCGGGGGGTTCTGCATTTCGATGAGCGGTCAGCGGTCAGCGATCCTGAAGCGTCTGTGGGAGAGGGCTCCGCCCTCGAAATACTCGCCTCACGACCTGGCGCAGGGTCGGGCCCACCCGCGCGGCCAGAGCGTCGAGGGCAGAGCCCTCTCCCACAGCCCGCATGACGGCTCATCCCCCCGTCACTACACATCCCGGCGTACTCGTGTTCTGCGCCGCTTGCCCGGCATGATCTGTCTGCGCCTGAACCGGGCGCGGGCGAGGGTGCGCGTGGGCTCTAACGCTGCCCCCTCGCCGCCCCGCCATCCTCAATCCGCAGCGGGGGTCGGGGGCGGGGGGTTGGGGGTTGGGGGTGAGGCCGTCTCCAATCCAAAATCCAAAATCCAAAATCCAAAATCGACCGCGCCTACAGGCTGATGAGCCGGCGCCGTAGGGCGACCCCCACCGCCTCGGTGCGGTTGGTGACGCCCAGCTTGCTCAAGATGTTCTGCACATGGACCTTCGCGGTGCGCGGCGCGATGGTCAGCGCCGCCGCGATCTCGGCGTTGCTGTGCCCCTGGCCCAGCAGGGTCAGCACCTCCAGCTCGCGCGGGGTCAGCGCCTCGGGCCCGCCGCGGCTCATGCCGGCTACCAGCCGGGCCGCGATGGCGGGGGCCAACTGCGTTTGCCCCGCCGCCACCGCGCGGATCGCCGCCAGCAGCTCCTCGGCCGAGACGTCTTTCAGCAGGTAGCCCCGCGCCCCCGCCCGCAACGCCTGGAAGATGAACTCGTCGGTCGCGTAGGTCGTCAGCACGAGGATGCCCGCGCCCGGCGCCTGCGCCAGGATCTGCTGGGTGGCGGCCACGCCGTCGAGGACCGGCATCTGCAGGTCCATCAGCACGACGTCAGGCCGCAGCCGGGCGAACAGGGCCACGGCCTCCCGGCCATCGGCCGCCTCGCCCACGATGGCGATCTCCTCTTCGTCTTCGAGCAGGGCGACGATCCCTTCGCGCACGATGCGCTGGTCTTCGGCAATCAGCACCCGGATGGGCATCGCATCCTCCTCTAGTCCGCCGGCGCGTCCCCTGCGTGCCCCGGCATGGTCAGCGTGATCTGCGTCCCGGCCCCGGGGGCGCTGGCGATTTGCACACCGCCGCCGACGAGGCGGGCACGCTCCTGCACGCTGAACAGGCCAAAGCCCCCGGCGGCCCCGCCGTCTTCCAGGGGCGCGGCCGGGGCGAAGCCGGTGCCGTCGTCGCACACCGAGATGCGCACCACGCCGTCGCCGGTCTCCGATTGCACCGCCACCGTGCTGGCCTGGGCGTGTTTCTCCACGTTGAGCAACAGCTCCTGCAAGATGCGCACCGCCTGGGTCGCGGCGGCGTGGTCCAGCGGCGGCGGGGGGCCGTGGTGCGTATACGTCGCGGCCACCCCGGTGCGCGCCGCGAACCGGCGCACGAGGTCCTCGATCGCGGGCTGCAGCGCGGCCCCATCGGTGAGCGGCGCGGCCAGGGTCCAGACGCTGCGGCGGACGTCGGCCAGCGTCTCGCGGGCCAGTTCCGCGGCGCGGGTCACGCGTGCCCGGGCGCGGTCCGGATAGCGGTCGAAGCTGCGCTCGGCCGCTTCCAGGTGCATCGTCACCGCGGTCAGGCCCTGGGCAATCGTATCGTGCAGCTCGCGCGCCAGCCGGTTGCGCTCGGCCAGGGTAAAGGAGTGCCCCGCCTGCTCGTAGAGGCGCGCATTCTGGATGGCCACGGCGGCCGTATCCGCGAACGGCTGGAGCAGGCGCGCGTCGGCGTCCGTCAAGGCGGCATCCGCCCGGCTGTCTAATTCGAGCACGCCGATGGTGTGGCCCTGGAAGACCAGGGGCAGGACCAGGCTCGTCGGGGTCACCGTCACGCGGGCGGCGAGCGGCGGGGGCGCCGGCGGCGCGCCCGCCGGGGCCGGCACCGCCGCCCCCAGGCGCAGCAGAGGCCCCACCCCCGCCGCGGCCGGCGCCGCGGACTCGGCCAGCCAGACGCGGGCCGCGGCGGCGCGGGCCAGGGCCTGCCCGGCCGCCGCCACTTGCTCCAGGACCGCGCCGAGATCGAGATTGCGGGTCAGGGTGGCAGTCAGCTCCACCAGGCGGGCCAGGTAGTCGCGCTGCACAGCCAGGTCCGTGGCGAGCTGGTCGGCGCGGCGGCGCGCGGCGGCTTGCCCGGCCAGCACCCGGGTGAAGCTGAGAATCAGCGTCATCAACGTGGCATAGCCGACGAGCGGCAGCACGAGCGCGTCCGGGGCGAGCGCGTGGCTCAGCCACAGGCCCAGCGCCATCAGCAGCAGATAGTAGAGCGCCACGCCAAGCGTCTGGCGCCGCTCGTAGATCAACGCCGCCCCGGCCAGCGGCGCGGTGAAGACGATGGGCTGCAGATAGGGGTCGCCGCTGCTGATCTGCAGCAGCAGGCAGACCAGGCCGCTCATCAGAAAGTAGGTCACGCGGTTGCCGGGCCGCGCCGGCGCCAGGACTTGCCGCATGTTGAACGCCTGGGTCAGAACCAGGTAGAAGAACGCGAGGCCGCTGTAGCCGAGTATGTGGCCCAGCGACCAGCCGCGGCTCAGCCCCATGACGAGGGGCCCGCCGCAGCCGACCAGGGTGGCCAGCCCACCCACCACGCTGACGGCCCGGGGCACGGCCCATCCGTCGCGGGTGAAGGGCCCGCGACGGGTGGGGTCCCCCGGCTGGGGCGCGCCGCGCCGGTGGTGGCGGCGCCAGGCCTCGCCCATATGCTTACCCGCGCCCGAAGCCGCGCCCGAAGCCGCCCCGGCGGCGCATCAGGACCACGAACGCGATGGCCAGCACCGGCCAGAGGATCGGGATCGACCCGATCGCCGCCACCACCCCGCCCACGGTCAGGTTGTGCAGGGCCAGGAAGAGGAGCGGCACCACGAGCAGCCACACAGGGAAGTGCGGATGGCCGTGGTGGCCGTGGTGGCCATGGTGGCCGTGGTAGCCGGGACCGCGGTGCAGCTGCGCCCGGTAGTAGTAGTCGGCCGGCGTGCCGGTCCCCGACTCCGCCCCGCGCGGGTCCGCGCCGCCCTCCGGCCCGGGGGACTGCTCGTCGAAGCGCCGGGTCTCGGTCGTGCTCCCCTGCGGCGGGGGGGTAAAGGGGTGCGACCCGCCCCCGTGCTGTGCGTGGAACCGATCGGCGACCTGCGCGCGATCGCTACTCTCACTATAATTACACATTTGCTTGGACCTCCATGCCTGCTTGATCTTCATCTTTCATGGTCCCGCAACTGCGGAACATGATTAGATCTTAGCGCATTGGGGCGCCGGGCACATCGGCAGGCGGCACTATCTCCCCGGATCATTCCGGCATATGCCGCCCCTATGCCGAAAGGACTAGACCGCGGTTAGATGTAGCGCAGGGCCTCGGCGGGGTAGATGCTCGCGGCGCTGCGGGCGGGCAGGATCGTTGTCAGCAGCGACGCCACATAGGCCAGGACGACGATGCCCAGGATCTCCAGCCAGGGCGGCGTGAACTGCAGCGTCGGCTGGTCCTTGGCCAGGAACTGCACCAGGTTATAGGACAGCACCAGGCCCAGCACCACGCCGATGCCGATGCCCAGCAGGGCCACGAACGAGGACTCCAGCAAGAACGAGCCCGCCACCATACCCCGCTGGTAGCCGATGGCCCGCAGCACGCCGATCTGCTGGCGCCGCTCCACCACCGCGCGCGTGCTAATCACGCCGAGGGCCGCGATGCCGACCAGCAGGCCGAGCATCATGAAGCCCTGGAGCAGGCCGGTCAGGCCGTCGCCGACGGCCTGCTGCTGGCGCAGCGAGTCGGCAAGGACCACCGGCTCGAGCCCGCTCTCCAGGAAAGCGCTGCCCAGGGCCCGCCGCAGCGCGGCCGGGTCGGTGCCGGGCCGCACGCGGAAGAAGTAGTTGGTGACCGGGAGCGGCCCTGGCATGATCCGCGCGGCCAGCGCCTGCGATAGATACATGCCGGGGTAGAAGCTCGCGTCCTGGCTGAGGACGCCGATCACGGTGACGTGGCCCGTGGGGCTGCCCGGCCCGCCCGGCAGCTGCCAGGCGATCGACACCGGGTCCATGACCGGCTGCGCCGGGTCCACCCCGCTGATCCCGAACTCCAGGGTAGACCCGAGGCCCGCCGTGCTCTTGCCCACCAGGACGGGCAGCGAGTCGACGACCGCCAGGGTGGGGTCTTTGGCGATGGCGTCCCAGACCGCCCGGTCGCTGGCATAACCGCGGGCCCGCACCGCCAGCTTGAATTGATTATCGGCCAGGAAGGCGGGGTCGACCACCCGCGCCACGTAGAGGTGCCAGCCCGCGGCCAGGCCGGGGTTGTTGCGCAGATCCTCTTCGCTATACGGCTGCAGCGGCGGCGGCTCGCCCGGCTGATGGAACTGCAGCGGCAGCAGCGTTTCGCCCGCGATGGCGGTGAACTGGCCCTGCAGCGCGGGGTTGGCCGCCACCTGGGCGGGCAGATCCCGGATCGGGTTGGCGAAGGGCACGGTCGCCTGGATCTGGTAGCCGCCGGTCGCCTCCGGCTTCGCGGGGTCGAACTGCGCGTTGAGCTGGGTGAGCACCGACATCACGATCAGCACGAACATGATCAGGGCGAACATCGCAATCGCCATCCCGGTGCGGAATGTGGCGGCCATGGGGTAGGCGACGGCTGTCTTGAGCACCGGCCGCAGGCGCCCAACCCGCCCCAGGGCGAAGGTGAGCAGCCCCAGCAGGAGATCGGAGTTGTAGATAATCGTCCAGACCGCCCCGGCCACCATCATCATGCCGCCGACAAAAAAGATCTCGATCCCCGCGCCAAAGGCGGGCACCCCGATCCAGTGGTGCAGGGTGTCGACGGGCAGCGCCCAGTACGCCAGGAGACCCAGGCCCATGACGCTGTAGGCGATGCGGTCGCGGCGCGCCGGCCGCACCTGGCCCAGCCGCAGCAGCCAGCGTAGCGTCAGGCCGATCGCGATGATCGTCAGCGAGGCGCCGGTATGGAAGAGGAAGCCGTTCTTCCCCACCCAGCCCGCGGCCAGCAGGAGCGCGCCGAGCCCGCCGCTGATCGGACCGCTAGCCAGGAGCGAGCCCGCCAGGGCGAACAGCGCGCCCAGGCAGCCGAGCGGCCGGAATTCGCCGAACAACAGGCGGAAGGGCGCGGTCAGCCGGGCCCGCAGCCGCTGCTCGGGGCGCGGCGCATCCGGCAGATCGCGGATGGCGGCGACGATATTCAGCCGCGACACGCGGGCCGCCGAGATGGCCACGGTGAAGAAGGTGACCAGCATGCCGAGGCAGTAGGCCACGACGATGGAGCGCAGCTCCATGTGCGGCACGAGCTGGAAGCCGTAGTTGCCCAGCAGCCCGGAGATCACGCCGACCATGGCGAAGCCGACCAGCACGCCCAGGGCCGTGCCCACGGCGGCCGCCCCCAGGTCGTAGGCCAGGCCCTCGAAGATAAACATCTGCGTCAGGTGGCCGCGCTGCGTGCCCACGGCGCGGGCCATGCCCATCTCACTCTTGCGCTCGGCGGCCAGCATGGCGAAGACCAGGAAGATCAGCAGCACGCCCGCGGCGATCGAGAAGAGCGAGGTGCCGACGAAGATCGAGGTGAAGATGTTGCCGATCTGGTCGGCGCCCGTCAGCGCCGACTGGCGGGCTTCGTCGACCTGGAAGCCCGGCCCCAGCAGGCGGCGCAGCTGGGGCGCCAGGGCGGTGCCCGCGGCCAGGCGCGCCGGCAGATCGCCCTGCAAGGCCAGGTTGATCGTGCTGATCTGGCCGGGCAGGTGGTATAGCGCCTGCATCTGCGACAGGCTGACAAAGGCCACGGGGAACTGCGTGCTCGGCGAGGCCGCCAGCACCACCGCCCGCACCCGCAGATCCTGCGGGCGGCCGGCCACGACGACGCGGACGGTGTCGCCGGCTTGCGCGCCCAACTTATCGGCCGCTGCTTTATCGAGCACGATCTCCCCGTCGCGCAGCGCGCTGACCGCCAGGGGGCCCCCGGTCAGCAAGGTGAGATTGCCGGCCGTGGCTTGCGCGTCCGGGCCGAGGCCCTCGAGCATGGTCTGGCCGGCGGCCTGCCGGGTGGTCGTGTCGATCAAGGGAGTCATTTCCTGCAAGGTACCCGACCAGCCGGCGATCCGGGCGTCGCCCCCGAGGCGCGCCTGCAGGGTCGCCAGCTCCTGGCCGGCAAAGGTGGGCGTGGCCTGGTTCAGATCGGGCGGGCCGTCCATTGGGATCTGCGGATTCAGCTGCTGGACGGTGAGATCGGTGTTGCCGAGGCTGGCGGTAAAGGCCTGGCGCATCGAGTAGGTCATGGTGTCGCCCGTGCCGAAGGCCGCGGTGATCAACAGCGTGGCCAGCATCAGGCCGAGCACGATGAGCGCGGTCTGGGCCCGGCGGCGCGGCACGTTGCGCAACGCCAGGCGCAGCAGAATAGGCCGCCGCCAGGCCAACAGGCCGACGACGCCGATCACGATGAGGCTGAGCGCCAGCGTGACGCCCATGATGATATCCATGGACACGCCGAATAACGTTGCCATTGTGTGCTCCCTTGTGCTGCTATGGGCCGGTGTCGAGAACCCGCGGGGCGCGGGCGGGGATCAGCGCAGCGGCCGGTCGGGATCGACCACCGCGCCGTCGCGCATCCGCACAATCCGATCGGCGCGCGCCCCGACCTCGGGGGAGTGGGTGACGACGATGAAGGTCTGGCCGTTTTCTTTGTTCAGCCGGCAGAGCAGGTCCATGATCTCGTTGGAGGTCTCGCTGTCGAGGTCGCCGGTGGGCTCGTCGGCCCAGACAATGGCGGGCCGGTTGGCCAGGGCGCGCGCGATCGTCACGCGCTGCTGCTGCCCGCCGGACAGCTCCGCCGGGCGGTGGCTGGCCCGGTCGCTGAGGCCGACCACGGCCAGCGTTTCCGCGGCGCGGCGGCGGGCCTCGGCCGCCCCGGTCCCCGAGACGAGCATGGGCAGCTCGACGTTCTCCAGGGCGGAGAGCACCGGCAGCAGGTTATAGAACTGGAAGACGAAGCCCATGCGGCGGGCGCGCAGGTCGGTCTTCTGGCGGTCGCTCATCGTCTGCAGCGGCACGCCATCGATCAAGATCTCGCCGCTGTCGATGGTGTCCAAACCGGCCAGGGTGTTCAGCAGCGTCGTCTTGCCGCAGCCCGACGGCCCCATGATGGCTACCATCTCCCCGCGCCGGACCTGCAGGCTGAGGCCGCGCAGGCCCACGACCTTCACCGCGCCCGTATCGTAAGTCTTGTAGACATTGCGGGCCTCGACGGCTAGCGACTGGGCCGGCGCCAGGGCCGGCGGGACGAGGGCCGGAGCCCGCGCCGGGGAATCCGTGGCCGGAACCGAAGGAGTGGCTGTTGCGTGCACCATGGTACCTCACTTCTTGTCTTCTTAGCTTGTTATATTATTGTATCATAGTTATAATACAATAATATAACAGTTTGAGGCGGCTGTCAATAGGACGTTTGTCCCGTCCAGTTTGGGGCCGGCGGGCCGGCCCCTTCGATAGTACGTGGCCGGAGCGCCGGGGGTTGCAGCCGCGTGAGACGAAGTCCTGAGTTGAAAGTCCTGAGTGGAAAGTGCGGACCGCGCGTCTCGACGCAGTCCTGAGTGCAAAGTGCTGAATGCAAGGTGCTGAGTGCTGATCGCTGATCGCTGCCCGCTGCCCACGCGCCTAAATGCAGAACCCTCTCCCGCGCACGGGAGAGGGCAGGGTGAGGGCCGCTCGTGCCCGGGGGCGGGATGCCCGGCGGCTGAAGCCGCGGCAACAACGGGCGCAGCCCGCCTCCGCGGGCTGGCGGGCGCCTCTACGGGGCGGGGGGCGGGGGCCAGAGACGGGCACTGACGTGCTGACGACGAACCCGGGCCCGCCCGTGCGCCGTGGGGGCTCGTCGTCAGCACATCAATGCGGCGTCTCCCTCCGACCGACTGCGTAAATCCATGTAATGCTCAATAAAGTGCTGACCGCTGACCGCTCGTCGCGCTACTTGAGCGTGACCAGGATCGAGATGGTGCCGGTGCCGGTCGCCAGGTCGGCCAGCGCCTTGCCGATGACCGCGCCCAGGGCCGCCAGCTTGTCGGTAACTTTCATAGCGTAGCCGGCGTGGGGGCTGCTGGTCAGCAGGTCGCCCACGTGGATCGCCCCGAAGCGGGCGTCCACCTTGACCGCCTTGTAGGAGCCGAGCGTCACCACGCTGCAATAGCCGCCGGGCGGCACGCTGGTCGCCGCGGGCAACGCGTGCAGCGTGCCCTGCTCGTCGCTGATCGTCGCCGCGGGCAGAGCCACCGCCGGCGGGCCCTCGTTGCCGGCCGCCGCCGCCGGGGCGTGGGCCCGGCGGTCCATGGCGCTGCGGATGGCTGCTTCCTGGGCGTCGTAGGCGGCCTTGGTCGCCGCGTCGGGCACGTACATCGCCTGGTCGACTACGCCGGCCACGCCGGTGTCGTCGGCGGTCGTCGCCTTGCGCACGGTGACGACGGGAATCTGGCCGAGCACAGGGGCACTGCTGCCGGCGATGACCACCACGTCGCCCGGCGCCAGGGCCGTCGCGTCCACATTCTGCATGATATCGACGACGTAGCCCGCCTTCGAGCCGGCGATGTAGAGGTTGCCCTCGCCGCGGATCGAGCCGTTCACCTCCAGGGCGGCCGTGGCCTGGCTCGGCCCGTTCACCGTGTCCACGTACAGGTCATTCTGAGTTGTGCTGCCGGACTTGGCATAGCCGCCCCGGTAATTACCGCTATACATGGAAACCCCGTATGCCGTGGCGCCGTAGGCCTCCGCGGCTACCGCGGGATACCCGGCGTCCGTAGCCAGGCTATACACGCCCCGCCCGCCCTGGAGGTTGGCCGCGTAGTCGCCCGCTGGGGCGGTGCCGAAGAGGGCAAAGCAGTCGTCGCCGGCCGTCCGGCACTGCGCGTAGACGGCACTGGCGCCGGAATTGCTCAAGACGTTCAGGGGGTTGCTGGTGGTAGCGCTGATGACGAGTGAGTTGGCGCTGGCGTTGGCGAGGCTGGTCGTGCCGCTGACCGTCAACGAGTTAGCGCTGGCGTTGGCGAGGCTGACCGGGCCGCTGACCGTCAGCGAGCTGGCGCTGGCGTTGGCGAGGCTGGCTATGGAATTGACGGTCAACGAGTTGACGGCCAACGAGTTGCCGGTGGCGTCGGCGATGTTGCGCCGGCCCAGGTCGATGAACTTGGTCATTTGCAGGCGCGTGACGGCGTTGCCGGGGCGGTAGTAGGGCAGGTTGGCGGGCGGCACGCACGGCTCGCCCGCGCCCCCACAGCCGTAGCCGCCAACCACGCCCGCCCCGTACAGGTTATGTAGGTACGGGTAGAAGGGGTTGATGGTGTCGACATCCTGGAAGTCCGGCGTCGTCTGCGGCGCAGCGTGCGGCGGGCTGCCGCTGGCGCCGCGCGAAGCGCTGCCGGGGCCGGCCCCGCGCGCGCCAGTCGACAGCAACGCCAGGGTCAACAAGGCGGTCAGCCCCGCGGCCGCCCCGCGCAATACGTGAAGGTTCGCGCGATCGATCATACCAGCCATTGCTTGTTCTCCTTTTGCTGCAGCAGGATCAAACTCCACAATCCGGGCGGCGCGCATATCCCCCGCGAGCAGATCAGGGGCCTCGCGGGCAGGGGGTTGCCCGCCTATATTGTAGCAACACCGTCCGCAGCCGGGAAGAGTTTTGTGGGACAAGGGGCGGGACAAAGGGCGGGACAAAAAGCGGGCGCTGCGGTGCAGCAGTGTGCCGCGGACGGACGAAGTCCTGAGAGCGTGTGAAACAAACCCCTGCGACATACTACTGGCAGTATGGTGAAAGGCGAAATTGCCCGCTATATAGTAGTTGCCGAGGATTGTTTCACAGCCTCTGAGTTCAAAGTACGGAGTGCGGAAGACGAACTGCTGCGCGCTGACTGCTGGCCGCTGACGGACGAAGTCCTGAGTGGCAAGTGCTGCCCGCTGCCTGTTGCTCGCTGCCCACCCACCTACATGCTGCACCCTCTCCCGCGCACGGGAGAGGGCAGGGTGAGGGCCGCCCGTGCCCGAGCGCAGGCCAGGGGCGCGGGCCGCTATCCCGGACTGTGGGAGCGGGCGCGGCCCTCGACGCGCTGGCCGCGCGGGTGGGCCCCGAAGTTGAAAGTGCTGACCGCCGTTCGCGCAGCGGTGTGTAGCACATCGCTGATTGCTCGTCTAAACGCGTGTGCAACCCCCTCACGGGTCGCGGCGCGCTACTTGAGCGTGACCAGGACGGGGATGGTGCCGGTGCCGGTCGTCAGGTCGGCCAGCGCCTTGCCGATGACGGCGCCCATCGCCGCCGCTTTGTCGGTGACGACCTGCGCGTAGCCGGCGTGCGGACTGGTCGTCAGCAGGTCGCCCGCGTGGATCGGGCCAAAGCGGGTGTCCACCTTGACCGCCTTGTACGCGCCGAGCGTGACCACGTTGGCGTAGCCGCCGGGGGCCACCTGCGTCGCGTCGGCCAGGGCATGGACGCTGCCCTGCGCGTCGGTGATCGGAGCTGGGGGCTGGGGCACCGCGGCGGGCTTGGTGCCCTGGGCGGTCGCGGCCGCCTGGGCCTGGGCGCGGGCGGTCTGGGCGGCGCGCTGGGCGTCCTGCTGGGCGGCGTAGGCGGCTTTAGTCGTGGCGTCGGGCACGTAGAGCGCCTGGTCCACCACCCCGGCCACGCCCGTGTCATTGGCGCGGGCCGCCTTGCGCACGGTGATCACCGGGATCTGGCCCAGCACGGGCGCGCTGTTGCCGACGATGACCACCACGTCGCCCGGCTCCAGCGCCGTCGTGTCCGCATTCTGCATGGCATCCACCACGTAGCCGCTCTTGGAGCCGGTGACGGTCAGGTTGCCGTTGATGCCTGTATTTCCCACGATAACGGCACCGTAGTTACTTACCCCATTATCCACGTACAACCCATAGTAGCCAGCCGGTGATTTGACATACGCCCCGCGCCCGGCAGCGCTGATGGCGCTCACGGCGTAGGTGTCGAGGGCCACCGCGTGCGCGTCCAGAGCCGGTGCATTGTCGTCACTCTCCGCGTAGACGCCCATACCGCCGGTGAAGTAGCCGCCATAATCGCCGGTCGGGGCCAGGCCCTGGATGCCATAGCACATGTTGCTGGCCTGGAGGCACTCCCCGCGAACCGCCTCGCCGCCGCTGGTAGTCAGGGCATATACAGCGCGGCTGGCGGTTGCATGGCTGTGGGCTTGCGCCACCTACCCCAATTATATATCCCAGCCCCGCAGCCCGTATTGTACACCGGCACCTTCTCCTGTATAATGGGGCAGGCACTTCATCCATGCCATCGGGTTTGGCGGTTCCGAGGGCGGGAAGCGCCCCACAGCACCAGCGCACGCGGGCAGCGTCGAAGCCCCGGGGGTGCTGCATAATGAGCCGAAAGGCACCGGCCCGGCGCCGCGCCCGGGTCCCCGCACCCGGCACCTGGAGGTTCGCGATGGATCGGCTGGTCACGTTCCAGCACAAGGTCG
>DATGEF010000885.1:0-4284 GCA_035310405.1 Chloroflexia bacterium
TCTTGATGGACGTGCAAATGCCCGTGCTCGACGGTATCGAAGCGACCCGCCTGATCACCAGCGCCTACCCGGCCGTTCGCATCATTATCCTGACCACCTTCGACTACGAGGAATACGTGTTTGAAGGGGTGAAGGCGGGCGCCCTGGGCTATATGCTCAAAGACAGCCCGGCCCCGGAGCTGGTGCGCACGATCGAGCGCGTCCATGCCGGCGAGCGCTTCATCCAGCCGGCAGTCGCCAGCAAGCTGCTGTTCGAGTTTGCCCAGGGGCCGCGCCGGGGCGGCACGCCCGAGTATGAGCCGCTCACCGAGCGCGAGACCGAGATCATCCGCCGGCTGGCCCAGGGCCTCAGCAACCGCGAAGTGGCCGACGACCTGGCCCTGGCCGAAGGCACCGTCAAGAATTACGTCTCCACGATCCTGGGCAAGCTCCACGCCGCCAATCGCGTGCAGGCCATCAACCTGGCCCGCCAGCACAAGCTGATCTGAGGGCGGCCGGTGGCGGAAAGCGAAGGGCAGCAGGCGGCGTAGCGATCGAGTTGGGCTAACCTTGCCGGATCGGGTAAAATAGTAATATGGATTCTCTGTATCGCGAGGTCATTCTCGAACATTATAAACAACCCCATCACCAGGGACAGCTGGCCGATCCCACCGTGTCGGTCGAGGTCGACAATCCGCTGTGCGGCGACCGCCTGCGGATCGATCTGGCCTTGCAGGACGGAGTCGTCACCGATATGGCCTTTACCGGCCGGGGCTGCGCGATCAGCCAGGCGGCGGCCTCGATCCTGAGCGATGACCTGATCGGCCGGCCGGTCGCCGAGGTCGCCACGCTCACCTGGCGGGATATGATGGAGTTGCTGGGCGTCGAAATCGGGCCGGCCCGCCTCAAATGCGCGCTCCTGGGCTTGCGCGGCGTCAAAATGGCCCTGGCCCAGGCGGGGGTGCCGATTACGTCGTATACCGACACGGATGAGACCGAATGACCCGATCGGTGCCCCCCGCCCCGCTGCCCGCGCCGCCGGTGATCCCGGCCCCCGCGCTTGGGGGCGCCTTTGGCTTACCGGATTTACGGATCGTCCCGCTCGCCGAGATCGTGCCGCATGAGCAGGCCGACCCCCGCCGCGTCGCGCGGCTCAGCCGGCGGATTGCCGCGGACAACCTGCTCAAGAACCCGGTGATCGTGACCCCCATCCCCGGCAGTAGCCGTTACATGGTCATGGATGGCGCGAATCGGACGGCGGCCCTGGGCCAGGTCGGCGCCCGCGATGTCCTGGCCCAGATCGTCCACTATGATCAGCCGGGCGTCCAGTTGACTACCTGGCATCACTTGATTACCGGCCTCCCGCCCAATGCGCTGCTGGAGGCCATTGCGGCGCTCCCGGGCCTGGCACTCGCGGCGGGCACCCCCCAGGAGGCCCGCGCCGCGCTGGCCGCGCGCCAGGCGGTCGCGTACCTGGTGCATCCGCCGCACGACGATCGCGCCGTCGCCGTTTACCTGCTCACCGCGCCCCAGTGCGATGCACGGACCGAAACGGGGCTGTTGCTGGAGATTGTCGACCTGTATAAGGGGAAGCCGGAGACGGCCATCCATCGCGTGGGCAGCGACGATATCGCCGAATACCTGGACCATTACGACGACATCAGCGCGCTCATCGTCTTCCCCCCCTACCAACCCAGCGAAATTTTGGAGTTGGCGCGCGACGGCCTGCGGGTGCCGACCGGGATCACCCGGCACATCATCCCCGCCCGCGCCTTACGCGTGAATGTCCCGCTGGATGTGTTACGGGACCCGCATACCAGCTTGGCCGAGAAAAACGCCTGGTGGCATGATCATGTCAAGGGCAAGCTGGCCGACAACGAGATCCGCTTCTACCAGGAGTCGACCTATTTATTTGATGAATAGAAGGGGCCAAACCTTATGTCTACCACCATGACGACCACTGAAGACCAGGTCCGTGACGCCCTCAAAGAGGTGTATGACCCCGAGCTGGGGATCAATATCGTCGACCTCGGCCTGATCTACGGCATCGCGCTAGCCGAGGGCAAGGCCGATATCACGGCCACCCTCACTAGCCCGGGCTGCCCGCTCGGCCCCGAGATTGTCGCCAATGTGCGGCGCGCATTGAGCACATTCGAGGATATCGAGGACGTGCAGATGCACATCGTCTTCAGCCCCCCATGGCACCCATCGATGATGACCGATGATGCCAAGGACGAGCTCGGCTATTTCGGCTAAGTCACGGACGACCGACGACCGACGACTGACGACTGACGACCGACGACCGACGACCGACGACTGGACACTGTGCGCAACACCTGGTCATTCCAACGCACGATCACCACGGCAGGCCTGGTCTTACTGGGCCTGTCCCTGCTGGTCATTGCCTTCAACCTGATCCACCCGGTGGTCGAGGGCGAGGCGCTCCGTGGCCCCTGGATGCTGTTGAAGTTGTTTTTTGCGGCGGTGTTGCTCGTCAGCTGGGTGTTGCTGAACGTGCCCCAGCCGAAGCCGCCCACCGGGCAGTTCGTGCTGGCCGTGGCCGAGTTCGGCGAACTCCAGCCGAGCGGGGCCGGCTGGCAGATCGTGGCGGGGCAGCGATCCAATTGGGACCAGCTGCGCGCCCTGCTGCCGGCAACCACGCTCCTGCCGCGCAATCTACCCGGCCGCCTGACCGCGCCGGATCGTCCCTGGGCCCGCGTCGGGTCGGGAACCGCCGGCAACGCTCCGGCCCCCCCCCGCGAGAGCGGGGGGAGCACCAGTGCCGCGATCCACCGCCCGCCCCTACGGAGTGGGCCGCCCGCTGCCGGGGGCAGTATTACCCTGACCCTCACCCGGCCGCCCGCGGCGCTGGCCCTGCCCGACAGTGAAGAAGACGCGAGCGCCGATCGGCCCCCGCCCGCGCCCCGCCCGCGGCTGATGCCCCTGCGCGCCCCCGGCGCCACCGAGTGGCTGCACAGTACACTGAGCACCCGCTGGGCTGACACCGGCGCCACGGGCATTGTCTCGACGGTGGTCGAGTTCGCGCCCGATGCGGCCACCGCGCGCACCGTGGCCGCCGCCGCGAAAGCGGATGCGGCCCTCTGGGGCGTGATCCGCGGCGGGGGCGACCCGGCCCTCTGGACCTATGTCGAGCTGCTCACCAACCTGGAGGCGCGCGCCCAAACCGAGCAGGCCGAGCTCCGCCTGGCCGGCTTGTCGGCGTTCCCGTTGGGGCCCATGGCCCCGCGGAACCCCGAGATCATCTTGAGCATGCTCACGGGCCTGGCGTATTACGCCTCACGGCTCTACCGGCAGGCCCTGAACGAGTGGAACCTGGCCCTGATCACGGCGATCATCGCCCATGACAATCCGCCCGAAACACCTTTAAGCGCGGTGGCCGTGACCCATTTCTATCGCGGGAATGCCCTCTTCCTCCTGAACGACCTGCCGGCCGCGGCCCATGCCTATGAGCAAGCGATCGCCGCCGCGCCCCGCCTGGCCGAAGCCCAGCACAACCTCGGCCTGGTCTATCACGCCCAGGGCCGGCTCGACAAAGCCCATGATCGGATCGCCGAAGCGCTGAAGCTGAACCCCAAGCTGGAACAGGGGCGCTACAACCTGGGCGTCGTCTTGCTCAGCGAGGGGCAGCTGGAACCCGCCGCCGACATCTTCCGGGACCTCCTGGCCCGGGATCCGGCCAACGCCGAAGCACATCGCGCGCTCGGCCTGGTTTATCGCGGGGCCGGCCGGCCGGCGGATGCCGAACAGGAGCTACAGGAAGCATTACGGCTGCGGCCCGGCTATGTCGAGGTCCATACCGATCTGGCGGCCCTGTATAATCAGCTCGCCGGGGCGTATCCCGATGAGGAACATACCCGGGAGCGGGCCGAGCTACAGGCCAAAGCGCGCACCGAATTACAGCGCGCGATCGAGATCCGGCCGGATAACCCGGATGCCCGCTATAACTATGCCTTGATGCTCAACGCCGCTGAGCAGATCGACGCTGCCGCCGACGAATTCAAAGAAGCCTTGCGCTTGCGCCCCGATTTCCCCGAGGCGCACTATGCGCTCGGCGTGCTGTACAAAAGCCGCGGCCAGCTCGATCAAGCCGTGGCGCAGTTCAAAGATGCCACCGCCCTTAAGCCGGCGAATGCCGAAACGTTTATCAACTTGGGCCTGGTGGAGTATGGGGAACAACGGTACGAAGAGGCGGCGGAAAAGTTCCGCCAGGCGTTGCGACTCGAGCCGAACGATACCGAGGCCCATTACCGGCTGGGCATGGCCCTGGCCCGCCTGAACGAGGCG
>DATGEF010000886.1:0-28026 GCA_035310405.1 Chloroflexia bacterium
GGCGGGGCGCCGTCTTTGTCTTACCCCTCGCCGACTCCTTCCAGTTATGAGCCACCCCCCCGAGCCCGGCCGCGGCCCCACCCCCGCCGTCGGCGACACAGTGCATCTCGATCTCACGGATATGGCCTACGGTGGGGAAGCCGTGGGGCACCATGCCGGCGGTGTCGTCTTTGCCTGGGGCGGGATTGCCGGGGAGCGGGTTGCGGCCCACGTCGATCGCGTCAAGCGCGATCTGGCGTGGGCGACCGTCACGACCGTCGCCGAACCCGCCCCACAACGGGTGGCCCCGCCCTGCCCCTATTTTGGCCCCTGCGGCGGCTGCCAGTGGCAGCAAATCAGCTATCCGGGCCAGCTCGCCTTCAAGACGCACATCTTGCGGGAGCAGCTGCGCCGCGGTAGCGGCATCGCCGCCGCTCAGCTGGATACGATCGTCGGCCCGGCGGTCGGCATGGACGAGCCCTGGCACTACCGCAACGTCGCGCACTTCCAGGTGGACCCGGGTAGCCGCAAACTCGGCTATTTCCGCCGCAACAGTCACGAGGTCGTGCCCATTGCGGTCTGCCCCATCAGCGACCCAGGCATCAACCAACTGCTCGTGCCCCTCCAGCAGCTCTTCGAGGAACAGGCGCAGCTGCCGGGGGATCTGCCGGCGAACCTGGCGGCGATCGATCTGGAAGCGGTGCGGCGCGGTCAGATGCCGATCGCCGTGCGCGATCGCAAAGTGACCGGCATGCCGGTCTGGCAGGTCACGATCCGGACGGGGGCGCCGCCGGCGGGCACGGTCGCGCCAGATGCGCCCTGGGCCGGCCGGGAGATGACCATCATCCTGCACACCAGCAGCGGCGAGCGGCCGCCGTCCGGGCGGGGGCGGCGGCCGGCCGGTCAGTCGGCCACGGAGGAGGCGCCGCGCCTGGCCGTCCTGCTGCCGCGCAAAGTCGTCCGCCAATGGGTTGCCCGGCTGCCCGGCGCCGTCAGCGTCGTCGAGCTGCGCCAGGATGGCGCGCTGGAGCTAATTGCCGATACCGGCCCGGCGCGATTCGCCGCGGGCGAAGATGCCTCTGAGCTGACCGTCCCGGGGCGCCAGGGCGGCAGCCGCCGGGCCGCGCAGGCCGCGACCGACGCGGAGCTGGCGCCCCCGCCGGGCGTCGTGCGCCAACGGCTGGGCGACGGGCGCTACTGGGTAGCGCCCCAGGCGTTTTTTCAGGTCAATAACCGGCAAACCGAGCTGATCCTGGACCTGGTCCGGGCCGCGTTACCCCTCCCGGGCGGGGTGCTCGTGGACGCCTATAGCGGGGTCGGCGCCTTCGCCCTGGCCCTGCTCGCCAGTGGACATGCCCGCCAGGTGGTGGCGATCGAAAGCGACTGGGCCGCCGTGGAAAGCGCGCGCTGGACGGCGGCCTTGCGCGAGGTCCCGGCTGCCAGCCTCCAGCTGGAGCAGGGCCGTGTCGAGGACATCCTCCCGCAGCTGGACGTGGCGCCCGATGCCGTCCTGCTCGACCCGCCCCGCACAGGCTGCTCCCCGGCCTTGCTCCGCTACCTGCTGGCCCACCCCGTGCCCCGCCTGGTCTATATCTCCTGCGACCCCAGCACGCTGGCCCGCGATATCCGCACGCTGGCCCCGGGCTACACCCTGACCCGCGCCCAGGTCGTCGATATGTTCCCCCAAACGTACCATATCGAGACCGTGGCCGTGCTGGAAAAGGTCTAACAGCACGACCCGAAAATCAGCAGCTTACGCTATTGTCAGTTGCCAAATGCTGTGCTATACTGAGCCCGCAGCCGGGCGGACACCCGCAAATGCCGCCCCGGCCCCCCGGCTGCGGGATGGCGCGTGGCGCACCGCCGATCCCATCTCATGCAGGAGACTCGATCATGCAGTTGCCCCCCCAAGGCCCGGCCCCACAAAGCCTGGGCCGGACGCTCCTTATCGGTGCACTGATCCTCGCCGTGGCGGTCCTGGTCTGGGCCGCGGTTCCCGCCATGCAAGCCGCGCCGCCGGCCCCCTTGGCCCCCGCCCCCGGACCCGATCCCGATACCGGATTCTGGATCGAGTTGCTCATCGTGGTGATCCTGACCTCCGCCGCCGGGATCGTCATGTACCTGCGCCGCAAGCCGGAGCTGTAGCAGCGCTGATCCCACGCTATGACCGAGATCGGTAGCAGTTTCATTCCGATGGACCGCCGCCAGACGCTGGCCTAGGCAATCGCTTCATGACCGCCCACGTGCTGGCCGGGCTGGCCGGCACGACGGCCGGGCTAGGCGACGCCCTGACCGCCGCACAGCTCCTCGGCACGGTGCAAGGGCTGCTACCACGCTCGCCGCCACCCGCCACCCGATCGAACAGCGCGTCTATGATCGGGCCGCCGCCCAGGCGCAAGGGGCCCTCGACGCATCGACCTACGCGACCGCGTTCGCCGCCGGCCAGGCGCGCTCCTGGGAGGACGCGGTCGCCGCCGGGCAGGCTCTGGCAGCGGGCCCCACTTGTATCCGTCTCCCCCCCGCTGTATAATAATCTCACAACATCCCCAACACTCACCATCAGGCCGGGCGTGGGATCGCATCCCACTCCGCGCCGCTCCCCTGTTGACTTGACACCATACGGTGGTTACCCGTTGACCGACAGCAAGCACATACCCCGGTTTGTCCCAACGGCCAGGCACGGATAGGCAAAAGTACCTGATTGCGGATCGCGCGGGCCGCCCAGCGCAGGCGGGTAGTATTGCTCATGTATTGCCCCCCAGCCAGTACTACAATAGACGCATGCATCGATGGAGGCAAGGGACGCACATAGGGCGCACGGCTTGGTATACAGGAAGGAAGATCCATGTTTAACTTTTCTCGCTACGCGCGGCCGGCCATCGTGGCCGGGCTGCTGACCCTCGCCGGGCTCGCCGCCACCGCGCAGGCGCACCCGCCGGCCGCCGCGCCGGCCCCGCCGCCCCCCGCCCTATCCGCGCTGCGCGGGGCAGTCCCGCCGCCGGGCACGCCGTTCCTAGGCTTGGAGTGCCCCATGTACCAACTTCCCAGTCCCAACGTCGGGCCTGGCGAAAACGTGCTCTATTCGATGGCCTTTAACGGGGACAACAATGGCGTATTCGTCGGCTCGTCCAACGACGGTACCAGAGATCAGGCGGCGATCATAAGCTGGAACGGCACCATCCTGCAGTTCGAGCCCAGGCCCGACCTTGGGCCTGGCCGCAATGATCTATATAGTGTAACCCCCGACCTGGCCGGCGGTTTATTTGCCGCTGGAACCGCCTTCTCCTCGACCCTCGGCTTCCAATCGTCGTTGTTGTTGCGCCTAGACCGCCTGGCTCAGGAAGCCCCGCTCGTCCAGCCGACCCTCGGCTTCCAATCGTCGTTGTTGTTGCGCCGGCCCTTGTTCTCCGACTCGTCTGGGTGGAACGTCGTCCCCAGCCCCAACGGCACCGGTAACACCCAATACGACGCCATCAACTGTGCGTCGCCAACTAACTGCTGGGCCGTTGGCACTACCAACGTTGGTGGCATCTATCAGACGTTTACCACACGCTCAACCGGCAACGGGACGAGCTGGACCATAATTCCCAGCCCAAACATGGGCAACGGCAATAACGTACTCCAAGGCGTAGCCGTCCTGGCCCTTGATAGCGCCTTTAGTCTCGGCTATTCCACCAACAACGGTGTTACTAGCGAGTTGATCGAGTATTGGAACGGCACGGCCTTAAGCATCGTGCCTAGCCCCGTCGTGACTGGCACTAATGCGCTTACGGGCATCTCCTTTGTCTCGCCCACCGAAGGCTATGCCAGCGGGTATCAGATCGACAGCAGCGGCCATTTTCACCCCTTGGCTCTGTACTATAACGGCACCTCCTGGAGCCTACTCCCGGCTTCCAGTATCGACACTATCTTCAACGCGGTCTGGGCCGCGGGCACGAACAACGTATACTTCGCCGGCTCCAGCATTGTGAACGGCCTGGTGGTTCCGGCAGTGTGGCACTGGAACGGTGTTTCCGGCACCGTACTGCAAACCGCCAGCATCGGAACTGGCTTCAATGTATTCTATGCCATCGGCGGCTTTTCCACGGCCTGGGGCGCCGGCTACTATAATAATTCAAGCGGCGTGGGCCAGACACTCGTCGAGCATCAGGATTGCGGCACGCCGACTCCCGCGGCGACCGGCACGCCGGCGACCGGCACGCCGGTGCCGACCACCACGCCGGGCTGCGCGGCGGGGAGCGGGGCCGGCCCCGCGTGCGGCATGGCGACCGCCACCCCGCTGCCGCCGCCCAGCCCGACGCCCTGCCCGGCCGGCGTCTTCAGCGATGTACACCCGGCGGATTACTTCTATACGCCGGTCACCTACCTGGCCAGCCACGGCGTGATCAGCGGCTATGGCGATTGCACCTTCCGGCCCTACAGCAACACCACCCGCTCCCAGCAGGTCAAGATCGTCGTCCTCGGCTTCGCCAAGCCGATCGTCACCCCGGCGGGCGGCGCCCACACCTTCGCCGATGTGCCGACCACCTTCCCCTTCTTCGCGGTGATCGAGACGGCGGCGGCGGCCACGATCGTCTCGGGCTATAACTGCGGCGCGCCGAACGAGCCCTGCGATACCCTCAACCGGCCCTACTTCCGCCCCTACGCCAATGTCACGCGCGGCCAGCTATCCAAGATCGACATCGTCGCCGCCGGCTGGGCGGTACTCAACCCGGCGACGGGCCCGTTCACAGATGTGCTGGCGGGCACGGCGTTCTACCGCTTCGTGGCGACGGCGGCCTGCCACGGGGTGATCTCGGGCTACGCCTGTGGCGGCCCGGGCGAGCCCTGCGACAGCACCAACCGCCCCTACTTCCGCCAGTACAACCAGGCCACCCGCGGCCAGATCGCCAAGATCGTCTACCTCTCGATCACCGCGGGCGCCGTCTGCAGCCTGCCGACCGCGACGCCGACCGCGACGCCGGGGCCATCCGGCTTCCACACGCCGTAGGCGCCGGGGGGCGAGAGACCTCTCCCCCTGCCCCCTCCCCGGAGCGGGGAGGGGAGCGGGCGGGAGCCGGCCGCGCCCGCCCCGCCGCCCGTCCCGCCGTCTTTGCCCCGCCCCGCCCCGCGCTGTCAACGGTAGGTTTTCTCGATTCCAGGCTCGCATCCGCCACCCCTACAGCGGTCAATTGGGGTCGCGGCCGGTGGCAGCGGCGTAGCGGCACGGCGTGCCGTGCCCGGTGGGGAGCCCCCTCGCATCCCCCCCAGGCACGGCACGCCGTGCCGCTACCCCCTCGGCCCGTGGAGGGAGTCCCCTCAGATTACGCACAACAGCCAAAAACCTACCCTTGACAGCCCGCGCCGGGGGAGGGGAGCAGGCGGGAGCCCGGCCGCGACCGCCCCGCCGCCCGTCCCGCCGTCTTTTCCCCTCCCCGCGCCGGGGAGGGGCGAGGGGAGAGGTGCGTTCCCGCGCCGCCCTCTCGCCGGCCGCCGCCTGGGCAAAACAATGCCACGCGCCCTGCGGCCGGCAGACAACAGGGGGAGCAGCTTGCGCCGCTCCCCCTGTTGGTTGCCGATCCCCGTAGTCGGGTTACGGCGGTTTCGTGGCCGTGGCGGCTGGGCGGGCGGGGATGGTGCCGGGGACCGGCGTCACCCCACTCTTCCCGGTGCCGGTGATCGGACTGGTCCCCGTGAGGGTGCCGGTGCCGGTGATCGGGCCGGTGCCCGTGAGGGTGCCGGTGCCGGTGATCGGCGGGGTTGTCCCCAACGGCGGCACGGTCGGCAGCGGGGGCTGCGTCGGGAACGGCGTCGCCGTCGCCGGGATCTGGAGCGTGATGCTCGACTTGTCCTTTTCCTTCTTCAGCCAATCGTCAAAGGCCGTGCTCTTGGCTTTGTCCAGATCGGTCTGGCTGAGCGGCTGCGGGCCCCGCTCGATCAGGCGGATGATATGCCAGCCGAACTGGCTTTTCACCGGGGCGCTGATCTGGCCGGGCTTGGTCAGGGCAAAGGCGGCGTCGGAGAACTCCTGGACCATGGTTCCGCCCTTGGCGGTCGGGGCGAACCAGCCCAGATCGCCGCCCTGATCCTTGTTGCTTTTATCGGTCGAGTACTGGGCCGCCAGGGCGGCGAAGTCCGCGCCTTTGTCGAGCTGATCCTTGATTTGCTTGGCCAGCGCCTCGTCGGCGACCAGGATATGCTGCGCATGGACTTCATCCTGGGTCGTCGGCACATCTTTGGCCAGCTTCTCGGTCACCTTGGTCTTCAACTCGTCGGGCCGGGCCACCAGGCGTAGATAGTCATCCGAGGAGAGGCCCGGGCAGCCGAGGGCGCAGAACCCACTGCCGGTGGGCTTGGAGTTGCCGCTGATCGCTTTGATGAAGCTCCCATAATCGGCCTCGGCCGTCTTTTCCGCGCCGGGCACCGGCAACGGGGTGCTGGTCACCGTCGGCGAGCGCGTCGACGTGGGGCTGGGCCCGGGCGTCGGCGTGTGGGTCGCCGTGCCGGTCACGGTCGGCGTATCAGTCGGCGGCGTGCCGGTGGCGGTCGGCGTATCAGTCGGCGGCGTGCCGGTGGCGGTCGCGGCGCCCGGTGTATTGGTCGGGCCCGGCGTATCGCTGGGGCCGGGGATCGGCGTCGGCTGCGGCTCGAAGTTCTTCTTGGCCGCGGCGAGCACATCGGCATCCGAGACGGTCACGCCGAGGTCTGGCCCGGCTTTCTGCGCCACCAGCACATTATCAGCTAGCTGGCTCAGGGTGGCCGAGTCGATCGCCGGCCAGGTGCCCTGGTCGATCGTCTGGAGCTCCTGCTGGAGCTGGGTGATCTGGGTCTGGTATTGCTGTTGCTGGGTGCTTTGGCTCTGCTGGGCGTAGAAATCCAGCAGGCGCATCTGATCATAGATCTGCCAGGAGCGGAACTTGTTGTAGGTGGCGCGTGTGATCGTCTCGCCGTTCACCTTGCCGACTTCTGTGTTCGGCTTGATGACATAGGTGCTGACGATGGCCACGAGCAAGATGAGGATCACCAAGAGGCCAATGCCGCCCATGATCATAGTGAAGCGGCGTGTTCTCTGCAGCTCACGCTGATGGCGCGAGAGTTGGCCCCGGGTCATTTGCCGCGGGGCCTGGACCAGTTGCTTGCGTTTCTTGTTAGCCATACAGGGGGCCGCGCTTCCTAGCGCGCATGCGGCCCGACAAAGGGCAGCAAGGCGATATGGCGCGCGCGCTTCAGGGCGACCGTCAGAGCCCGCTGATGGCGCGCACAGGTTCCCGTCTTGCGACGGGGCTCGATTTTACCACGCTCGGACAGATAGCGCCGCAAGCGGGCCACATCTTTATAGTCGATATAGGGCAGCTTCTCGGCACAAAAGCCGCAGACTTTACGGCGCGGCACAAAGCGGTCCTTCGATTTGGGCCGCCGGCCGGCGGGCCGGCCGCCCGGACCCCCGGGGCGCGCGCCCCCCGGCCCGCCGGGGCGCGGGCCGCCAAAGCCCCCCGGCCGGGGTCCGCCGTAGCCGCCCGGCCGGGGCCCGCCGCCCTCACCGCCGTAGCCGCCCGGCCGGGGCCCGCTGCCCTCGCCGCCAAAGCCGCCCGGCCGGGGCCCGCCGCTCTCGCCGCCAAAGCCGCCCGGCCGGGGCCCGCCGCCCTCGCCCGGCCCCTCGGGGCGGGGCTCGCCGCTCGGTGCATCGGATGCACCGGATCGTGGTGTAGTCACTGGTTGCCTTTCCTCCTCTGTGGCGAGAGGCCGGCCTCTCGCGGCACACTGGCGATCATTAGAAGGGGATTTCGTCGTCCCCCATGTCTGCATCCATGGCGGCGGCGGCCGGCTGGCCGCTGCGCTGTTCGCCGCCCATACTGCCCCCTTGCCGGGTGTCGAGCATCATCATCTCATTGGCGACGATCTCGACCATCTTCTGTTCCTGGCCGTTGTTGTCGGTCCACTTGCGGGTCTGGAGCCGGCCTTCGATGTACACCTTGCTGCCTTTGTGCAGATACTGGCTGCAGGTCTCGGCCAGCTTGTCCCAGGCGACCACACGGAACCATTCCGTCTCTTCGGTCTGGGTCCCATCTTGCGCCCGGCTGGTGCGGCCGACGGCGACCGAAAAGGTCGTGATCGCCTTCCCGCTCGGGGTGTACTTCATATCGGGATCTTTGCCCAGATTCCCAATAATCATCACTTTATTCAGCCCACGCCCTGCCATTGGATTACCTCCTAGCGATTACGCTAATACACAAGTCAAAGTCAATACGCCCAGCAGCACTAGCAGGATCACACTTAGACATCCATACGCACAAGGATATGGCGGATCACGTCGTCGTTGATCTGGAGCATGCGCTCGAAATCATCGGTTTTCGTGGGATCCATGCGCATATGATTGACGACATAGAAGCCGTCGATATGGCGCTCAATGGGATACGCCAGCTTGCGCTTACCCCAGGGGGGGGTTTGCAGCACTTCGTATACTTCGCCACCGCGCGCCCCGATCATCCCACTCACTTTATCGATCGAGACGGCGATCTGGTCGTCGGCAATGCCGGGCTGAAGAATATAGACCAGTTCGTATTCGCGCAGATCGGGCATCGTACACACCTCCTTTCTCCGGGTTTACCCGGCGCTACGACTCGTGGAGGGGTGTGCAAGTCTCCAGGTCTACACCGGGTAGAAAGGTTACGGGTGCGCCAGCAGCGATTCGTCTGCAGCACCCAACCATATTGTTTTCCCGTGCCAGGCGGCACAGCATTGATGATTATACCATAAGCCGCGGTCGCGTGCAACGCGACTGCGGCATGGCGGCGTGTCGGCTTGTAGCCGGCGAGGGGGCGTTTATGGTATAACTGGCGCATGCGACGTGAAATTGAGGGATTGAGCGCGGCGTACCACCAGGCCCGCCAGGCCTGCCAGGCCCTCGACCGCGATCGGGAGCCTCGCGCCTGGGCGCAAGCCGACCTGGACCGCAGCGCCGCCGCCGGCCACCTGGGCAATGCCGTGCGCGACGCGGCGCGCCGGCTGGGGCTGGTGCGGGAGCTGAGCCGCACGCTAGCCGGTACCGGCTACGCCGTCGAGCGCCTCGGCTTCGACGCCGCCGGCCCCCAGCTGACCATCGATCTGGACGGCGGCCCCGAGACGGCGGCCGAGCAGCACAACGCGGCCGATCCCATCCTCGCCGACCGCATACGTAGCGTCACCGAGGAGTTCTACAGCCGCACCGGGGTCGAGATCCTCTTCCCTTATGATCGGCTGGCATCCTGACCGGGAGGTCCGCCTGTATGACCCGCGACCCTGATGCGATCCCTGTCGTCTACCTGGACACGAGTGTCTATGGGCGCCCCTTCGACGATTTGGCGATCGGGGCGAACCGGCGCGAAAGCAAGGCGGTGCAGGCGATCCTCGAGTCGATCGGCGCCGGCACGACCCGGCTGGTCTCATCGTTTGCGATCCAAGAAGAATGCGCGCGGGCCACCCCCGCGGTGCGCGACCTGGAAGCCGCGGTGCGCGGGCACGCGGCCGTGCAGATCGCCCCCACGCCCGCGGTCACCACCCTGACCGGCCGCCTGGTGGCCGAGGCCGGGCTCAAGCCGGCGGAGAGCCAACACATCGCCTGCGCCGCGCTGGCCGGCGCCCAGGTGTTCCTCTCCTGCAATCCCAAGCGGCTGCGCAAGCAGGCGGCCATCGAAGCCGTGCTCGGCCATCCTTTCGCCATGCAGAGCCCGACCGACTTTGTCCGCCTGGCGCTGAAGCGCGCCTAACTTTCAGGGAGGGCATGATGACGATTACCATTAGCGCCGCCCCGGAATCCCTCCCTGTAGGCCACCAGCACACCCGGCCCAGGGTTTTTCTGCTGGTAGTGATTCTGCTGAGTGGGCTGGTGCCTGGCTGCGATCTTAACCCGGGCACGCCCACGCCGGGGACTCCGGCCGCCGACGAGGGCTGGCACTTGTTCCCGGCGACGGATCCCACCGCGCCCGCCCTGCTCACCGCCAGCGGCGCCACCGGTGCGCAACGTTTCCTAGCGGGCTGGGGAGTCGACTCCATCGAGTACGTCGATACCTGGTGGGGGCTTGGCCCGCCGCAGGCCGCCCCCGACCTGGTCGTCAAGCGCGTGGGGACCGGGTATCAACGCGGCGACACCGCGGTGCCGGCCGCCGATGTACAGGCATTGGTCGCGGCGCTTGACGGGCTCTACCCGGCGCAGATGCTGATGCAGGGCAACGCCTGGACCGACGACTACCCCTCCTGGGCGGTCGAAATGGTGGGGACCGATGGCCAGCATGTTCTGCTGTTCGCCTCCAGCACCGGCAACCCCGGCAACGGGCCCTGGACCGTGGTGTACAATGGCCGGCTGTATGCCCAGTATGACGGCGCGGTCGCCAAACCGTTAGGCCGGCTGTTCGGTGGGCGGTTGGGCAGCGCCGAAGATCCCGCGGCCGGCAGCCGGCCCGCCGGCCAGGTCGACTTCGCCACTGTGGGTCTGCCCGCGCAGTTGGTCTACGGCTTCTGGGGCTTGCTGCCGATCAGCCAGGGCTTCAGCTACACCGCAGACGCGAGCAAAGGCGCGATCGTGGGGCAGATCACCGGCAGCAGCCGAATCGGCAGCATGAAGATCGGGCAGATCACCCAGCTCGACCGCGTGCAGCTCTTGCCGTCCGGCCAGGGCCCGGTGGCGTGCCAGACGGCATTGCTGCCCGCAGGCGACCCCTTCACCCCCACCACGGCCTGGCAGTTTACCTGCCCGGTGCCCGGCGCCCAAGCCGACCAGCACTATCGCTATCCGATCACAGCGCACTTCCGCACGGCGAGGGGCGAGGGGCTCGACGTGACGGGCGAATTGTGGGGCACCTGGCACACAGCGGTCGGCCCGGAGCACATCCTGCTCCCGCCGTCCCCGGAGATCGCGGCCGCGCTCGCCGCCCAGCCCGCGGCCCATGATCTACTCGCCGACCATTTCCTGGGCACCTCTCGCTACGCGGCCAGCCTGACCGCCGATAAACCGCTCGGCGGCCACCGGAGCGGCGAAGCCATCCTCTTTGGCAAGACGCTGGTCGACGACAAGCCCGTGCGCTACACAGTGGGGGCGCAGTTCGTCATCGAGGACGGGAAGCTTACCTACTGGGACCTGGATCGCACCGCCCTCGACGCGATGCTGGCCCAGATCGTCAGGCAGCCGCTGACCAAGCGGGTGGTGCAGGCCAACCCGCACATCGTGCTCAACCTCTGGTACGCGGCGGGCACCCCGCCGCGCGGGCAGTCGCGGATACTCGACGCGGGCCCGCAGGCTTACGCCGCGCAAGTCAACGCCTGTGGCGCCGTGCCGGGTGGATCGTTCCCAGCCGCCGGGCATCCACTGGAAGCTTTCAATTATGACTCCAGTCCCTACTTCAGCGAAGCGCCGTTCGTGCTGATCGGCGGCCGGCCGGTAGTCGCCACGCTGTCGCTCGATCCGGCGGACGCCGATCCCGCGCGCAAGGCGCTGCTGCCCGCCGCGCTGGACACCGGATCGAGCCGGCCCTTCCAGTCGCTCTTTATGGAAACCGCCCCTTATGGCGGCGGGGGACCGACTCTGGGGGTCGGCATGCCGGGAAAAGCGAGCGTGGCCGAACAGGCGGTCTACACAGACCGCCTGAAAGCCCTCCCGGTGGCCGTGGCCCAGCAAGCAACGCAGGCGATCGTGCGGGGAGTCACCCTGGCCGCCGGGGACGACGGCCAGCTGCAAGTGGTCAGTTGCGCGGCCCCGCCGCTCGCTACGGCGCCGGGGGCCGGCGCCGCCACCGCCGGGCCCAGCAGCGCCCCGCCGCCTCGGCTGGTTTACTCCACGTACTACGGCAGCACTGACCCGCAGGAGCGGCACAGTACCAGCGCGGACGCCCTAGCGGTAGACACAGCGGGCAACGCCTATATCGCCGGCATGACCTCGTCTGCGCATCTGGCCTTGAAGGACCCCTATCAGGCCACGCACACCGGCGATCTTTGGAACACCTTCCTGGCCAAACTCGACCCGCACGGCGCGTCCCTGCTCTATGGCACCTACCTGGAGTCCGGCACGGAAACGGCCGTCCTGGGCATCGCGCTCGATGCGCAGGGGAACATTTACCTTACCGGCTCGGCCCGTACGGGCTTCCAAATCGAAAACAGCGCGATCCAATCTGGGGTGCGCGGCGATGCCGACGCCTTCGTGATCAAGCTAAGCGCCGATGGCCGCAAGATCATCTATGCCACGCTCCTCGGGGGCAGCGACTACGACGCCGGTCAGCGGATCGCGGTGGACAAAGACGGCGCCGCCTATATCACGGGCACCACCCGCTCCCGCGACTTTCACGTCGAGCACCCCTTGCAGGCCCAATACGGCGGGCAGGGGCCGGAGGGGCGCGGCGGCGACGCCTTCGTCGCCAAAATCAGCCCGGACGGCAGCCACCTGGTCTACGCCACCTATCTCGGCGGGAAGGGCGCCGATAGCGGGGCGGCCATCGCGGTGGACGACGCGGGCAACGCCTACGTGACCGGTTACACGCTGTCCGACGATTTCCCCCTGGCCCACCCGTTGCAGGCCACCCTGGCGGGCGGCGGGGATGCTTTCGTGGCGAAGATCAGTGCCGACGGGTCCGAGTTGGTCTATTCGACTTTCCTGGGTGGGAGTGCGGGGGGCACCAACCTGGGCGGCGGGGCCCGCGAAGCGGGGGCGGGTATTGCCGTAGACGCGGTGGGCAACGCCTACGTCGTCGGCCGCACGGACTCGCCTGATTTTCCCCTGGTTCACCCGCTGTATACCACCTTCAACGGCGGCGTGGCCTTCGCGGCGGACCAGAACGCGATCCAGGATGCCTTCGTCGCCGAGCTGAACCCGGCGGGCTCGGCGCTCGTTTTCTCGACCTTCCTCGGCGGGTCCGGGGCCGACAGCGGCTACGGGATCGGGCTGGATGGGGCGGGTAACATCTATGTGGGCGGCAGTACCACCTCGCCCGATTTCCCGCTGCAGCGGCCGTTGCAGAAACAGTACAGCGACGCCAAGATCGGGATAGCCCCCGACTCCTTCGTCGCCAAGCTGCGCCCGGCCGGGGCCGCCCTGGACTACGCGACGTATTTCGGGGCCGAGGGCTTCGATGCCCTATCGGGCTTCGCGGTGGATAAGCGAGGGAACGTCTATATTTCGGGCAGCGTCGATGCGCCGTCGCCGCAGTTTCCGCTGGCCGGCCACCCCTTCCAGTCGACCAACACCGGTATTCGGAGCGCCTTCCTGGCCGAGATTGCGGACGACGGGCCATAGGCCACTCGGCGAGGGCGCGGCACTACGCAGACCAGATCGGCCGTGCTGCCAACGGATATAATGCGATATTCCCCCCCCTACCCCCTATACAGACCTGTATAGGATTTGCTATAATATAGGGTCGCTGTGACGGCGGTAGGCCAGTTGAGAGGCGAACACCCCTTTGATCCAGAGCTCCCAGGTTCGTGAACGAATCGAGCAAGACGAGCGCGATCGGCTCTCCCCCCTGGCGGCGAAGGCGGGGGAATCGCGCGGCCGCCCGCGGCCGGAACCGCCCGACTCGATCCGCACGGCCTTTCAGCGTGATCGCGACCGCATCATCCACTGCAAAGCCTTCCGACGCCTGAAGCACAAGACCCAGGTCTTTATCGCCCCGATGGGCGACCATTACCGCACCCGCCTGACGCACACCCTGGAGGTGGCCCAGATCGGGCGGACGATCGCGCGCGCGCTGCGGCTGAACGAGGACCTGGTCGAGGCGATTTCCCTGGCCCACGACCTGGGCCACGCGCCGTTCGGCCACGCGGGCGAAGAAGCGATCCGCGAAGTCTTTGACCCGCAGTACCGCCATAACGACCAGAGCCTGCGCATCGTCGATTACCTGGCCAAAGACGGCGATGGGCTGAACCTGACCTACGAGGTGCGCCTGGCGCTGCCCGACTCCACCCCCGTCAGCGCCGGGCTGGCGGGCGAGGGCGGCGGCCAGACGACCGTCGAGGGCAAAGTGCAGAAAATCAGCGATAGCATCGCCTACATCAACCATGACATCGACGACGCCATCCGCGCCGGCATCATCACCGGCGCCGATCTGCCCCGGACGGCCACTGCGATCCTGGGCGACAGCCACTCGGCGCGCATCAACACCATGGTCTGCAACCTGGTGGCGGAGAACTGGGCGGTGGCCTACCCGCCGGCCGGCGCGCCGCTCCCCCCGCCCGCCCACATCCAGCTGCACTTCACGCCCGCCGTGCTGGCCGCGGCCGACGAACTCAAGACCTTCTTGCTGCATCGGGTCTACATCGGCTCGGCGGCCAAGGGCGAGCAGGACCGGGTCCACGCGGTGATCCACGCCCTGTACCGGCACTATTGCCAGCATTTTGACGAGATCCCGGCGGAGCTGGCCCGTAACCCGCGCGACGAGCCCCAGGAGCGGATCGTCGTCGACTATATCGCCGGGATGACCGACCGCTTCGCGATCGAAAAATTCCAGGAGCTATACGTACCCAAGCTCTGGTCGATCTAACGCAACTTGTCACGCAAGACTTTGGACTCAGGACTTTTGACTCAGGACTGGACTTGTGGCCAATACAGACACGATTGACCAAATAAAGACACGGGTGGGGATCGTCGACGTGGTGCAAACCCGCACCACGCTGCAGCGGAGCGGCCGGAATTTCAAGGGCCTCTGCCCCTTCCACGGCGAAAAGACGCCCTCGTTTGTCGTCTTCCCCGAGTCACAAAGCTACCACTGCTTTGGCTGCGGCGCGAACGGCGATATCTTCGCCTTCGTGATGAATACCGAGGGGCTGGAGTTCCGCGACGCACTGGCGCGCCTGGCGCGCCAGGCGGGCGTGGAGCTGGCGCCTCGCGACGAGGGCGCCAGCGCCGCCGAGCGGCACCGCGATCGCCTTTATGAGGCTTGCGCCGCGGCCGCGCTGTTTTACCACAACCTGCTGCTCCGCTCGTCCAGCGAGGGCGCGCACACCGCCCGGGCCTATACCCAGGCGCGGGGCCTGGCCGCCGCGACCCTCGCCCGCTTCTTGATCGGCTATGCCCCCGACAGCTGGGACGCGACGGCCACCTACCTGCGCGAACGGGGCTACAGCACCGCCGAGCTGCTCGAAGCGGGGCTGATTATCGAGCGGGACGGGCCGGACGCCGGCTACTTCGACCGCTTCCGCCACCGGCTGATGTTCCCCATCCGCGATATTCGCGGCCGCACGACCGGCTTCGGCGCCCGCGCCCTGGACGACCGGCCCCCCAAGTACATGAACTCGCCGCAAACGCCGATCTACGACAAAAGCGCCACGCTCTACGGCATCGACCAGGCGACCGCGGCCGTGAAGGCCGCCCGCACCGCGGTGATCGTCGAAGGCTACATGGACGTGCTGATCGCCCACCAGACCGGCCATGCCAACGTCGTCGGCGCCGCTGGGACGGCGCTCACCGATAAACAGGCCGAACTGCTGAAGAAAGCGGCCCGCCAGATCGTGCTGGCGCTGGACGCCGACACCGCCGGCGACCTGGCGGCGCTCAAGGGAGCGGAGGTGCTCGAAGGGAGCATGGCCCATGTGAGCGTGCCCATCCTCGGGCCGCGCGGGTTGCTCGGGGTCGAGCGGCGCATGGACTCCGAGATCCGCATCATGGCCCTGCCCCGCGGCCAAGATCCCGACGAAGTGCTCCTCAGCGATCCCGGGGCCTGGGCCGCCCTGCTCGCGACCGCGCAGCCGGTGGCGGACCACTTCATCGGCGTGGTGACGCGCAGCCTGGACCTGCGCACCGCACACGGCAAGAGCGAAGCCGTCCGCCAGGTCGCCTCGTTGATCCGGGCCATCGGCGACCCGGTGGGCCGCGCCCATTATATCCAGAAGGTGGCGACCCTGACGCAGAGCCCGGTCGAAGCGATCCAGCATGCCGTGGCCCGCGCGGCCAGTGGGGCGCCGGCCGTCCCGCGCGGCCGGGGGAGCGCGGCGGCTGCCCGGTCCGCGCCGCCCGCCCCCGCGCCCGTCGCGCGTGAGCTGAGCGCCGAGGAACACCTGCTCGCGCTGGTCCTGCGCTATCCCGAAAGCGCCCTGTTGCCGGAAGCCCCGGCCCCGGGCCGCTTCACCCGTAGCGAAAACCGCATGATTATGGAGACGGTCGCCGGCTTTACTGCGACGTTGGTCCCCCTGGAGGGCAGCCCCACCGTCGAAGTCGATAAGGCCGCCCTGCGGGCCGCGGTCGACCCCGCCCTGCACGAGCATTACGATCTGCTCCTGGCGCACGCCGAGCGCGAGCCCTACATCCACCCGTACCAGTGGGCGCATGAACTGGTCCAACGCACTCGGCGCCTCGCCGACTACGACGATCGCCTCTGGGTGCAACAGTGCGAACTCCTGCTGGCCGAAGCCCGCAACAATGGCGACCAGGATACGCTCGCGCAGATGGCCGCGGTGCTCGACCAGATGCGCCCACAACTCATGCAATTACCCAGTCATACCCCCGCGCGGAGCACCGTGTACCGGGATTCCCGGGATTAGACAGTCGCGGCGGCTGAGCCGTTGCTCGGCACCCGGGGCTGGTAGTAGCTGGTAGTAGGAGGAGTCACGCATGGCCAAACGCTCGATTCCCGCCGACGATCCTGGCGCCGACCTCGCCGGCCCGCCCACCGACGCGAGCTTCGATCTGGAGGCGCCCCCGCCGTGGGCGAGCTTTATGCTGGAGCACGATCCCGAGGGCGGGCCGTCCAGCGCGGGCGCCGGCAGCCGCGGGGGCGTCCCCGGCGGTGGCGCCGTTTCGGCCCTGTTGGCGCAGGCCAAAGAGCAAGGCTTTATCACCGCGGAGCAGATTCTGCAGGTGCAGCCGGCGCCCGAAATGCATATCGCCGAAGTGGACGAGATCTATGCCGAGTTGCTGGACCTGAACGTCGAGATCCTCGACGAAGCCGAGTGGCCGCACCCCCCCGCCGCGGGGGGCGACGCACATAGCAGCGTCCCAGCCTTGATTGATTTGACGGCCAATCTCGACGGCGTCGGCACGGACGACCCGGTGCGGCTCTACCTGCGGGAAATCGGGCGCGTGCCCTTGCTGACGGCGGACGCCGAGATCGCCCTGGCCAAGCGGATGGAGCGGGGGATCTTCCTGGAGCAGCTTATCGCCAACCTGAGCCAGTGCAGCGGCCATCCGGCCGCAACCATGCCGGGGACCAGCGTCTGTCAGGAAGTATTGAATCAGTTGCGCGGCGGCTGGCCGCTGGCCCAGGAGGTCTACTGCGAACAGTACGAGAGCACCCTGCCGGCCACGCGCCAGGAGTTGCTCACGGCGATTATCCCCACCTCGCAGCTCGACCCCACCGTGCTGAAGGCCGTCGCCGCCCGCGTGGGCATCCATCCCCAGCAGCTCGAAGACGCGCTGCGGCATACCTTGCTGCTGTTCGAGCTGCTGCCGGCGACCCTGCGCAGCCGCATCGACGCCTGGGAGTGGCCCGCGGAGCCGGAGGTGGCCCCTTTGCTGGCCGGTTTGGCCCCTACGCTGCGCCTGTACTGGGCGGACATCATCGCCGACTCGACCGCCGCGCGGCGCCACCTGACCGAGGCGAACCTGCGCCTGGTCGTCAGCGTGGCCAAGAAGTATATCGGCCGGGGCATGACCATGCTCGACCTGGTGCAGGAAGGGAATATCGGCCTGATCCGCGCCGTCGAGAAGTTCCGCTATACCAAAGGCTTCAAGTTCTCGACGTACGCGACCTGGTGGATCCGCCAGGCGATCACCCGCGCCATTGCCGACCAGGCGCGCACCATCCGCATCCCGGTCCATATGGTCGAGACGATCAACCGGGTCGTCCGCGCCCAGCGGCGCCTCTCGCAGGAGCTCGGCCACGAGCCCAGCTCCGAAGAAGTGGCCTGTGACCTCAATATGTCGGCCGAGCGGGTGCGCGAGATCCTGAAGATCAGCCAGGAGCCTGTGTCGCTCGAAACCCCGATCGGCGAAGAAGAGGATACCCACCTGGCCGACTTCATCGAGGACCACAAAGCCGTGGCGCCCTCCGATGCCGCGTCCAGTCACCTGCTGCGTGAGCAGGTCGCGCAGGCCCTGGACTCGCTCAGCGAGCGCGAGCGGCTGGTGCTGCAACTGCGCTTTGGGCTCAAAGACGGCCGCGCCCGCACGCTGGAAGAGGTCGGCCGCGAGTTCGGGGTCACCCGTGAGCGCATCCGCCAGATCGAGGCAAAAGCACTGCGCCGCCTGCGCCACCCCTCGCGGGCCAAGAAGCTGAAGGACTACCTCGAGTAGGCAGTCACGGAGGGGGTCGGGGGTCGGGGGTTAGGGGCTGGGGGTTGGGAACGGGGAGACGGTTTTGAGGAAAGCGCGAAAGTCGGCGTGACGACCCTCATCTTGCCACCGCGGTATACGCCCGACTCGATCGCGCTGTGGCGGGCGGCGCGCGGGGCGGGCTGGGGCGTGGAGCGGCTGCCGGGATGGCAGGTGCCGCCCGGGCTCCGCGACCGGGAGCTGGTTTTCTATGGCGAGCCGCTCTTTGCCGCTGCGGTAGCCGAGGCCCTGACCCTGACGCTGCTGGAACCGCCCCTGGACTGGCTCGCCACGCTGCCGGCCGCCTATCGGCACCGTGCTGCAGGACTCCCGCGTGGCCCTGCCACCCGCTGTGGTCTTGGACGTCGGCTATATCACGGGCCGGGGCTGGGGCGTCGTCGAGGCCAATGCCGCCTGGGGCTCCGGCCTCTACGGCTGCGACCCGGCCGCGGTGCTGCACGTCCTGCAACGGGCCTGTATCGCCGGCGATCGAGTCACGGACGCCGATCGCCGCTGGGTGATCGCCCGGTAGGCGCAGAGGCCTTGCGGGGTAGCTACCGCCTATACACAGGGGATCTATGTTAAGCTAGGGGAGTCAGGTAACACGGGCGAGGCGTGCCGCGCCCGTGTTGGGGCGAGCGCCCAGCCGCATCCAGCGATTCCCGCCTAACGCGCTGGTGGGAAGATTATCCGCTCCCCACCGCGGGCGAGGCATGCCTCGCCCCCACCCCCCGCCCCGATCCGCTCCCCACCGCGGGCGCCCGCGCCCCTACGGGTGTGCGGCATTGTTTTGCAGCGAGAGGGCGGGGCGGCTGCGTCGTCCGCCCTGGTGCGCGCGACGGCGGTTGTGGGTGGTAGGGGCACGGCGTGCCGTGCCCTGGGCGGGAGCCCGGCCGGGGGGATCCCGCGCCGTACGGGAGGCCGCTCCGCTCCCCACCGCGGCACGGCACGCCGTGCCCCTACAACGGCAAAACAATGCCGCACCCCGCCCCTACCTCCTGCCCAGATCCCCGGCGCTATAAGCTATACACAGGGGATCTATGTTAAAATAGGCGAGTCAGGTAGCCCTGGCGGGAGGATCAGTCGCTCCCCACCGCGGGCGCGGCATGCCGCGCCCCGACCCCCGCCCAGCGGCCTGCCCGGCGCTAGAAGCCAAGCATACGGCCTGGAACAACGAGGAGTTATAATGGGAACGCATGCCGATGGGACAAAATGCGTTATGAATTGCCATGCTGACGACCATTCTCTTTGACCTGGACGGCACACTGATCGACACGATGGATCTGATCGTGGCCTGCTTTCAGCATGCGACGAATAGCCATTGCGGGGCGCCGATTCCGCGTGAGCAGGTCCTGCCGACGATCGGCCTGCCGCTGCTCGAGGTGCTGGAGGCCTATGCGCCCGGCCAGGGCCCATTGCTTTATCATGCCTATCAGGAATATAATCGCGTGTGGCACGACCGCCTGGCGCGGCTGGTGCCTGGGACCCCGGCGATGCTCGCCCGGCTGCACGGGGCGGGCGTCGCGCTGGGCCTGGTCACGGCCAAGCGGCACCGCTCGTTGCGCATGGGCCTGGACCTCTTTGGCCTGGGCCCCTACCTGGATGTCGTGATCGGCTTCGAGGACTCGGCGCACCATAAGCCACACCCCGAGCCGGTGCTCCGGGGGCTGGAGCGCCTGGGCCGCGCCCCCGATCCGCGAACCGTCGCCTATATCGGCGACGCGGTGAGCGACATGGCCTGCGCCCGAGCCGCAGGCGTCTGCCCGGTGGGCGTGCCCTGGGGCGCCACCCCCGCCGCCGAATTAGCCGCGGCCGGCGCCGACCCGGTGCTGGCCACCTGGGATGACTTGATCACCCTGGCCCTGGAGGTCTCATGAACAGCGAGGAATATGTGATCCGGACGGCAACCGGCGAAGAGGAGCATTCGGCCGGGGGCGTGGTGGTGCGGCGCGGGGCGGACGGCGGTTGGGAGGTGCTCTGCCTCCAGCGCCCCCGCTACGGCGATTGCTCGCTGCCCAAAGGGCACCTGGAGCCGGGGGAGCGCGCCGAGGACGCCGCCTTGCGCGAGCTCGCCGAAGAGACCGGCGTGCAGGGCCGCATCCTTGGCCCGATCGCGACCATCCGCTACCCCATTCGCGGGCGCAGTGGCCGGCCGACGACCAAAGTCGTGGACCACTTTCTGATCACGGTCCAGCCCGACAGCCCGCCGGCCGGCCCGCAGCCGCCGGAGCTCGACATCCCCCACTGGCTGCCCCTGGCGGCCGCGGTCGCGGCCATGACCCACGACCGCGACAAAGCCTCGATCCGCCGCGCTGCCGAGCTCCTGGCCGCCTCGCAATAAGCGGGCCCGGAACTTGCTGAGGGCAGGGCGAGAGGAAAGATATTGATGTTTTACGACAAAGCCAAAATCTATGTCACAGCGGGCAAAGGCGGCGACGGCAGTGCCTCCTTCCGGCGCGAGCGCTATATCTCCCACGGCGGGCCGGACGGCGGCGACGGCGGCCGGGGCGGCTCGGTCATCCTGCGGGTGAATCCCGAGCTCAACACCCTCGTCACGTTCTACCATAAGCAGCATTTCAAAGCCGATAACGGCGGCAACGGCCGCGGCCGGAAGATGCACGGCGCCAACGCCGACAACCTGGTGGTCGAGGTGCCGCCCGGCACCGTTGTGCGGGTCACGGAGGAAGATATCCTCGACCCGACCGTGACCACGAGCGCCGAATATGACCTGATCGAGCCCGGCCAGGAGCTAACGGTCGCCGCGGGCGGGCGCGGGGGGCTGGGCAATGTCCATTTCGCCACGTCCGTCCACCAGGCGCCGCGCATCGCCGAGAATGGCGAGCCCGGCCAAGAGCGCGTGGTGCAGCTCGATCTGAAACTGATCGCCGACGTCGGCTTGCTCGGCTACCCCAACGCGGGCAAATCGACCCTGTTGAGCCAGATCAGCGCGGCCAAACCCAAAATCGCGGACTACCCCTTCACCACACTCGAACCGCAATTGGGCGTGGTGGCCCTCGACGAGCAGTCCTTCGTGGTCGCCGACATCCCGGGGCTGATCGAGGGCGCCAGCGAGGGCGCCGGGCTGGGCATGGAGTTTCTGCGCCATGTCGAGCGCTGCCGGCTGTTGATCCACCTCATCGACGGCGCCTCCGGCCTCTTCCCGGGCCTGACCGACGCCGACCTGGCCACCCTCAGCGGCGCCGCGCTGTCCGATCGGGAGCCGATCGCGGACTTTGAGCGCATCAACCACGAGCTGGCGGCCTACAGCCCCACCTTGGCCAGCCGGCCCCAGATCGTCGCGGTCAACAAGATGGACCTCCCGGAAGCCCAAAAGCGCTGGCCGCGGCTGCGCACCTGGTTCACCACGCATGGTTATCCGGTCGTCGCCATCTCCGCCGCCACCGGCGAGGGGGTCAAAGACCTGCTCCGGCGCACGGCATCCGAGCTACAGGAGCTGCCGCCCCGCGAGTCGCTGGCCCCACCGCCGGCGGCTCCGGTCGCCGACGACGTGCCGACGCACACGCTACGCAGCGATGCCGGCGAAGGTGCCTTCGTCGTCACCAAGATCGAGGACGGCTTTTACCGCGTACAGGGCACCAAGATCGAGCGCCTGGTCAACATGACCCGCATGGAGAACCAGGAATCGCTCGACCGGCTCCAAAATATCCTGGAGAAGAGCGGTATCAGCCGGGCGCTGGAGCGGGCAGGGGTGCAGGCCGGGGATACGGTAGTCATCGGGCGCGCCGAGCTCCAGTGGAGCGACGACCCGTGGGCCGGCGCCGAGGGCCGCCGCGCTGCCCGCCGCGGCAGCCGGCACCAGGGGCCGGGCAAGCAGCATAGCTAGACCCGAAGGCGGAAACCCATGCTGATCGAACAGAAACTCGCCGCGCTCGGCCTGGTGCTGCCCCCGCCCCCGCAGCTACCGCCGGGCGTGCGGCTCCCCTTCGCCTTTGTGCGGGTGCGCGGCACCCGGGCCTATATCGCGGGCCACAGTCCGCAGCACCCCGACGGGACGATCGCCGGGCCGTTCGGCAAGCTCGGCGCGGAGGTGTCGCTGGAGGAGGGTTATCAGGCGGCCCGCGCCGCCGGACTCTCGATCCTGGGCAGCCTGCAGCGCGAACTCGGCGATCTGGATCGGGTGGCCGCCTGGCTGCGGGTGTTCGGGATGGTCAACTCGGCCCCCGGCTTCACGCAGCAGCCCGCAGTCATTAACGGTTTCTCGGACCTGATCCTGGAGCTCTTCGGCCCCCAAGCCGGCCAGCACGCCCGCTCCGCCGTGGGCCTCGCCGCGCTCCCCTTCGGCATCCCGGTCGAAATCGAGGCCGAAATCGAGATCCACGAGTAGCGGATCCATGAGTAACCCACAGATAACATACATCATGAGCCGCTAGCTTTGCCCCTTACACTGCGCGACGATCGTGTGCAGATATAAATCTTAGCAAAAACACTAAAGAATTTGTCAGGCGCAGCGAAGAATCCGTTGCCCGACGGATCGGATCAGGGCCGGCGGGCAGCAGGCACTACGACTGCCTCCGTCCGGGCCCGTCCCCCAGATCGCCTCATTCGGGCCGCGGGATGTGCACCCCAGCGGATTCTTCGCTGCGCTCAGAATGACAGATCTTATGCTTTCTGCTAATAAAACACACCATCACCTCATTAAGAGCGATCCTTATGATGAATGTTATCTACAGCCACCAATGAACTCAAAACTCAAAACTCAAAACTCAAAACTCGTTCCGCCCTGCCGCTTTTGACAAAGCCGGGGCGATATTGTATGATGAGCTATTATGTGCCTGCCCGCAGGGATTTCAGGGAGGACCGAGTACCACCACCCGCGATCGTAGAATTAGACAGGAGTCTAAGTGAAGAATCTACTCGGCCGTTTGATGGGCCGCTCCTTCGACGAATTAAAATCCATCGCGACCGCCTGGCATATTCCGATCATCGATCTCAACCACAACGACGCCGCCATCGCCATCTACCGGGAAATGGCGGAAAAAACCAACGTCCGGGCGGTCTGGGAGACCCTCGATAGCGAGGAGCGGGCCTTCCTTCACTGGTTGTTGGAGCAACGCAACCAGATGGCCCTGGTCGACGAGCTCCCCACGCTGCTTACGCGCCCGGCCGGTGAAGTCGACGCCCTGCTCGCCCGCCTGAGCACCCTCGGGGTGTCGGATGTCGAGGAGGCGATGGTCCGCGGCAGCCGGGTCGTGTCGGCCGGCGACAACCTCTATGCCTGGGGCATGCGCAACCAGGTCCCGGCGGTCAAGCGGCACGTGGTTTCGATGTCGGGCGAGATCAGCCGTGTCCTGGCGGCCGTCCACGGCGAGATGATCGGCGGCGAGCCCTTTGACGAAGCCCTGGCCGTGCTGCTCGACCGGCTGGACCCGCCCGCGCTGGAGCGCATTGCCGCCCGCTGGCATGTGCCCGACCTGCGCTATATGGCCAAGCCGGCCGTCATCGAGATGCTGGACGCGATGCTGGAAGGGGCTGAGACCCGCGAGCGGATGCTGTGCGAGGTGAATCCCGACAGCCGGCGGCTCTTCGAATACCTGTGCGATCATGAGGGGCGCGCCACCGCCGGGGAAGTGCTGGCCGCGTTCACCTGGAGCGCCCCCGAGCTGCATCGCGCTTTCGCCGCCCTGGAAGTGCGCGCACTGGCCTTTGAGACCCTCTGGCACGATCGGCGGGTGCTGTTTGTACCCCGCCAGGTGCGCTGCCCCCCGGCCAGCGCAGCGGCCGCCGCCCCCCAGGTCGTCGCCGCGGCCGACCCGCCGGTCGTCGACGCCCGCCTGCCCTTCGATCTGCCCTGGAACTTGCTCAGTATCCTGGCCTACTTCCGGCAGACCGAGGTCGTCATCAACCGGCATAACAACGAGCTGCCGAAGCGCGCCCTCAAGCGCCTGCAGGACTCCTTCTTGCACCCGCTCGACGGCGCGGCGGGGGACGCCTATCTCAACCTGGTGCTCCACTTCGCGACCACGCTCGGCTTACTGGCCGAAGAAGAGGAAACCCGCCGCGAGATCGCCGGGCCCCGGCTCGACGATTGGGTCCATCTCTCCTTCGCTGCCCAGTCGCGCCGGCTGTATGCACTCTGGCTCGAAGACCGCCACCTGCGCGAAGACCCGGCCGCACCATTCTTCCTCTGGCGCGCGCCCGATCCGACGACGGCCCGCAAGCACCTGGTCGCCCAGTTGGCCCAGTGCCCCCTGGAGACCTGGCTGAGCATCGAAAGCTTCTTGCAGCATGTCTACGCGGTCGATCCCTATTTGCTGGTCAGCCGCGACGAGCTGGTACGCCAGCACGGCGTCAAGGGGCTGCGGGACTTCAACGCCCGCTGGATGAGCAACGAAGGGGCGCTGCTAGCCAGCATGATCAGTGGGGCGCTGCTCTGGATGGGCGCGGTTGATCTGGGCAAAGACCGGGCGGGCAAGCCGGTCGCCTTTCGTATCACGCAGGCCGGGGCACGCCTCTTTAACCACCCGCAGGCCCAGCCGGAGAACGAGCCGGCCCGCAAGCCGTTCCTGGTCCAGCCTAATTTTGAGATCTTGATTCTGGCGCCGGAGGCCCGCGCGCTCTGGACCGTGCTGCTCTGTGCCGACCTGGCCCGGCACGACCGGGTCAGCGTCTACACCCTCAACAAAGAAAGCGTGCTCCGCGCCCGGGCCTCCGGCCTGAGCCCCGGCGAGCTCCAGGAGTTTTTGACCTCCCATAGCCAGAAAGCCGTGCCGCAGAATGTGCTCCAGTGCATCAGCGACTGGGCGCGGGGCTACAAGCGCACGCTGCTGGAGAAGGTGACGATCCTGGAGGTGGACGAGGCCGAGATCCTCGACGAGCTGCTCTCGTCACGCCGCCTCAAGGGCTTCGTGGCCCGCCGCCTGACGCCGACCGTCGCCCTGATCAAGCTGCCGCGCACCACCGTCTGGACGCGGGACGACCCCTGGCAGAAGCTGGCGAAGGAGCTACGCACCGCGGGCTACTTCCCGGAGATCGTCGAAGAGCCGGGCCGGGCCGACAAGCCACGCCCCCGCCGCGTCACCGGCCCTGCGCCGAGCGGCCCGGAGGGCGGCCTGCTCCCGCCGGGTGGGACGGCCGCCGGCCCCGGCACGCCCCCGGGGGCGACGACGCGCACCCCGCGGACCCGCCGCCCCGTGCGCAAAAACAACCGGCTGACGGCCGCCTCGTGACGATGGACGCCGACCCCAAGCAGGTGGTGGAAGCCGGCTACGACCGCATGGCCGAGCAGTATCTAGCCGCGAAGGATGCTCAGGACCCCCCGACCCTGGCGGCCCTGGAGCGGCTGACCGCAGCCCTGCCGCCCGGCGCGGCGGTGCTCGACCTGGGGTGCGGGGCCGGGGTGCCCGTCGCGCGCTGGCTCGCGCAGCGTTTCGCCGTCACGGGCGTCGACATCTCCGCGCGCCAATTGGAATTAGCGCGGCAGCAGGTGCCCGGCGGCACCTTCCACAAAGCCGATATGACCACCCTCACCTTCCCGGCCGGGACGTTTGCGGCCGTCGTCAGCTTTTACGCGATCATCCATGTGCCGCGCGCCGAGCAGCCGGCCTTACTGGCCCGCATCCACGAGTGGCTCAAGCCGGGGGGCGGCTTCCTGGCCACCTGGGCGATGCAGACCTGGGAAGGCACGGAAGCGAACTGGGAGGGCTGGGGCGCCCCGATGTGGTGGAGCCATTACGACCAGGAGACCAACCTGGCCCTTTTGCGCACCGCCGGCTTCACGATCGTCTGGTCCGAGGTGCGTACCCACCACGGCGAGACCTGGCTGTGGGTGCTGGCGAGTAGGCAGTAGGCAGTGACGAGGGGTTGGGGGTTAGGGGGTGGGGGCAAGGAACGATTCAGAGATCGCTGATCCCGCCGTCACCAATCCAAAATCCAAAATCCAAAATCCAAAATCGACAACCGGGAGGGTGGAGATGATCGCGGGGTTGCGGGGGAAGGTCGCCGGCAAAGAGGCGGATAGCGTGATCGTCGACTGCGGGGGGGTGCTGTACCGCGTCTTCGTGCCGGGCTCGACCCTCAGCGAGATCGGCGCCGAGGGCGAGGACGTGCGGCTGCATACCCACCTGGCGGTGCGCGAGGACGCTATGACTCTCTACGGCTGCACCACGCGCCGGCAGCTGGAGCTGTTCGAAACCCTGCTGAGCGTCACCGGGGTCGGCCCCAAAGTGGCCCTGGCCATCCTCGGCACGATGCCGATCGATACGCTGGAGCAGGCGATCGCCCAGGGCGACCTGGCCCTGCTGACCCGCGTGCCCGGCGTGGGCAAGAAGCTGGCGCAGCGCCTGGTCCTGGAACTCAAAGGCAAGCTCGACCTGGCGGCCCTCGGCGTCGGCCTGCCCGGCGGGCCGGTGCTCACCGGGCCGCTGGCGGAAGTCGCGCAGGCCCTCACCACCCTGGGATACAACGCGGGCGAGATCAACCAGGTGCTGGCCAAGCTACCCAAGGACGGCGCCCAGCCCGTCGAAGACCTCGTCATGGCCGCCCTGCAGCAGATCGGGCGCTAGCGTAAACTACGGCATCACGCGGCATTTGGGGGCCAGAGCACATGTTGTTAGAGCTTGCGATAGGCGATGCCTATGGAGCCGGCTTCGAGTATGCCGATGCCAATGTCATCAGCACGTACAACGATCTGACGCAGTTCATAAAGCATCCGCGCCATCATCTTATCCCCGGCTGCTATACCGATGACACACAGATGAGCATCGCCGTTGCCGAGGCCATTGTATCCGGCAAACCCTGGACGCCCGAAATGCTGGCCCAAGGATTTATCGAAACCTTCAAGCGCGACCCGCGCGCGGGCTATGCCGCTCGCTTTCATGAGTTCTTACAACGTGTTCGTGATGGGCATCAGTTTTTAGCCGAAATCCACCCTACGAGCGATAAGAGCGGGGCCGCGATGCGCGCCGCTCCACTCGGCGTATTTTCCACCATCCCCCAGGTTATTGAGCGGTCGACGATCCAGGCAGCAATTACACATAACACCCCGGATGGGATCAATGCGGCCGTTGCGGCCGCGCTGATGGCTCACTACTTCCTCTACAGATTGGGACGCAAGCATGATCTCGGAAGGTTTCTGGAGCAACATGTACCTGGTCGGTGGTCTGAACCGTGGCGCGGCAAAGTAGGCGCCAAGGGCTGGATGAGTGTCCGGGCGGCGATCACGGGAGTGATGGCCGCCGACACGATGAGCAGCCTGCTCTGTCGCTGTATTGCCTTCTCGGGTGATGTGGATACGGTCGCGGCCATTGCGCTGGCGGCGGGTTCGTGCAGTTCGGAGATCACCCAGGATCTGCCCGCGAATCTTGTGTTGGGATTGGAAAATGGTGTCTATGGGCGCGAATACCTCATCGCCTTGGATAAGCGCCTGCTGTCCTTGGCCAATGCAGACAAGCATTAAGAGCACACAACACGAATGATTAGTCTATGGTCGTCTGGCGCCCATCGGGGCCGATCTGCCCGCTCGGGCGGCCAGCGGCATCGTAGAGCGTCTGGGTGGTCAGGTTGTCGGCGCTATATCGGAATCATCTAACATGCAATTGCACTTACATCCTTTGCGAAAAGAAGCCCTTACGATCGAGGGAAACCAATTGACACATTGGTTGTTGAGCGATCAACCGACTGCACTGAAGAGTATGAAAGTCGGAGATAATGCAAGCCTTTTTCTGTAAAATGGTCAGGATGTCCTATGGCTTTTTTCGATTCGCTTCGCTTCAATCGACGGTCAGATAGACCCGCCCTCCTTCCCATTCCTCGCTGAGTTCCATTAATAAGGCACTTACCAGCCG
>DATGEF010000887.1:0-8281 GCA_035310405.1 Chloroflexia bacterium
GTTCGCCACGGCCAGGTCGAGGATGCCGTCGCGGTTGAAGTCGCCCACGGCGACCGCAGGGGGGTTGGTGCCCACGCCGTAGGGGCTGGCCGCGCCGAAGCCGGGCGCGGCGCAGGCGACGTTGCAGCCGTTGAGCAGCACCGAGACGTTGTTGGCACCGTTATAGTTCGCCGTGATCAGATCGGGGCTGCCGTCGCGATTGAAGTCGCCCACGGCCAGCGACCGAGGGCTAGAGGCCACGGGGAAGTTGGTGGCCGCGCCGAAGCCGCCGCTGCCGTTGCCCAAAAGCACCGACACGTTGTTGGAACTACCGTTCGCTGTAACCAGGTCGAGACTGCCGTCGTGGTTGAAGTCGGCCACCGCCACCGCGATGGGGCTGCTGCCCACGGCGAAGTTGGTAGGGGGGCCGAAGCCGCCGCTGCCGTTGCCTAGCAGCACCGACACGGTGTTGGCACCGGCGTTCGCCGTGACCAGGTCGAGGCTGCCGTCGCCGTTGAAGTCGCCCACCGCCACCGCATAGGGGAGGGTGCCCACGGGGAAGTTGGTGGCCGGCCCGAAGCCGCCGCTGCCGTTGCCCAGCAGCACCGACACGTTGTTGGAATTATCGTTCGCCGTAACCAGGTCGAGGTTGCCGTCGCGGTTGAAGTCGCCCACGGCCACCGCCAGGGGCGCGGTGCCCACGGCGAAGTTGGTGGGGGAGCCGAAGCCGCCGCTGCCGTTGCCCAAGAGCACCGACACGGTGTTGGCGCCGTTGTTCGCCACGGCCAGGTCGAGGCTGCCGTCGCGGTTGAAATCCCCCACCGCTACCGCGACGGGGTAGGCGCCCACGGGGAAGCTGGTGGGCGGGCCGAAGCCGCCGCTGCCGTTGCCCAGCAGCACCGACACGCTGCCGGCGTTGTAGTTCGCTGTAACCAGGTCGAGGTTGCCGTCGCGGTTGAAATCCCCCACCGCTACCGCGCCGGGTCCGGTGCCCAGGGCGAAGTTGGTGGGGGGGCCGAAGCCGCCGCTGCCGTTGCCCAGCAGCACCGACACGTTGTTGGCGCCGTAGTTGGCCGTCACCAGGTCGGGGCTGCCGTCACGGTTGAAGTCGCCTACCGCTACCGATTGGGGGTTGTTGCCCACGGCGAAGTTGGTGGCCGGCCCGAAGATCGGGGTGGGGCAGAACGTGGCCGGCGCGGCCGGGGGTGCCTGGGCGGGCGGCGCATTGTCCCGCCGCGCGCCGATCGTTCCGCCCCGCCCGCCCAGGGTATCGCCACTCAGGGCCAGGAGGATGACCAGGACCGCGAACATAAACGTGCGTTTCACCATGCCCCGTAGCCCACGGCCCAAACGTCATTGGCGGCCAGGGTGGCCACGCCCGCCACCGCGACCAGGCGGTTATTGCTGCTACCTGGCGCCAGAGCCCGCTCCCACAACTGCGCCCCGGCGAGCGGCAGCAGTAGGAGAAGGCCCGCGCCGGCCGCCAGCAGCAACGCAATAGCGCGGCCCAGGCGCCGGGACGGTTGTCCACTTATCTTGTTAGACATGGTCGCTTTCTCCTTTATAGACATCCGCCCCCGCTGCCCGTGCCCGACAGATAGACGATCTTGGCGATTTGCCCGCGCGTGGCCGGGTTGTACTGCCGGAAATAGGGCTGGTGCTGCGCGTCGCACGGTTCCCCCGGCCCCCCGCAGGCATAGCCGCTGATGATGCCGTGGCAAACTGCGGTCTCCACGAAGCTGTAGAATGCCGTGCCGGGCGCCACGTCCGCGAACGTGTCCGTCGTCGGGTTGAGCAGCGCCCAGCCCGCGCCCAGCACGTCGATCTTAGCCAGTTGCCCGCGCGTCACGTCGGCGTAGGGACGGAAATAGGGCCGGTGTTGGGCGTCGCACGGCTCGCCCGGCCCGCCGCAGCCGTAGCCGTTGACGATGCCGCGCCCCGCCGCCGTCTCGATTACCGCGAAGAAGGGGAAGGTTGGCGGCACGTCGGCGAAGGTGTAGGCGCCGCCCGCGGGCGTGCTCAGCGGCAGGGCGAAGCCGAGCACGACGATCTTGACCATCTGGGAGCGGGTAGTGTTGTTGTAGGGGCGGAAGCGGCCGTCCGCGTAGCCGCTGATGACGCCGTGGCAGGCCAGGTAAAGGACGGGGGTGTAGAAGTAGTCTGCCGGGTGGACGTCGGTGAAGCTGAGCGCGCAGGGCGTGGGCGTGGCCGCGGGCGGTGTCGGCGTGGACGTGGCCGCGGGCGGCAGTGGCGTGTGCGTCGGCGGAATGCCGGTACTCGTCGGCGGGGCGCTGGGAGAGGCCGTGCGGGTGGCCGTCAGCATGGGCGTGGCCGTCGGCAGGGGCGTGCCGCAGGCGGGACTGTAGTGCAGGACCAGCGTCCCCGAGGAACCGGCGCCCACGGCCCAGACGTCCGCGGCGTTCAGGGCGGCCAGGCCGTAGAGGACGCCTGCGTTGCCCGGCGCGGGGATGGGCACAACGGTCCAGGCGCTGCCGTCCCAGTGCTCGGCCAGCGGTGCGCTGCTGGAACCGCCGGCGCTGGAGAAGCCGACGGCCCAAACATCGCTCGCGCTGACCGGGGCCACGCCATAGAGCCAGTTGGCGACCCGCCCGGTATCGGGGCCGGGCACGGCCGTCCAGGCGCTGCCGTCCCAGTGCTCGGCCAGCGTCTGGTAAGCGCCAGACGCGCCATAGAAGCCGACGGCCCAGATGTCGGTGGGGCTGCGGGCGGCCACGCCGAGGAGCTCGTTGTTGCCCGGTCCCCCATTCGGACAGGGCACGAGCGTCCAGACGCTGCCGTTCCAGTGCTCTACCAGCGGTAAGGCATAACTGCCGCCAAAGTAGGTGCCAACCAGCCAGGCATCGTCGGCCGCCAGGGCGGTCACGCCCTCGGGGAAAACACTGCTGCTGGGGTTGGCACCCGGCACGACGGTCCAGGCGCTGCCGTCCCAGTGTTCGATCAGGGACAAGGAGCCGCCCGATGGATTGTCGTAGTAGCCCACGGCCCAGGCATCGGTCGGGCTATGCGCCGCGACGCCCAGGAGATAGTTGCGCCCGCTGCCCACGTTCGGGCTGGGCACGGCCGTCCAGGCGACGCCGTCCCAGTGCTCGGTCCGCGTCTCGTACATGCCGGCGATATTGCGATCAGAGCCGACGGCCCAGATATCGCTCGGGCTGACCGCGGAGACGCTTTGCAGGAGCTGGTAGCCTTCGCCGGGGTTGGGGCTGGACACCACCTGCCAGCCGGGATTGCAGGCGCTGGGGGTGGGCGCCGGTGTGTTAGTCGACGTGTTCGTTGCCGTTGCCGTGCTGAGCGGCGTGTTGGTGCGTGGCGGCGTGCTACTCGGCGCTGGCGTCACCGCATTTGTCGGCACGCTGGTCGGCGTGCTCGTGGGCGAATTCGTCGTCGTCGCCGTCGGCGCGTTCGTCGCCGTAGCACTGGCCGTGGGCGTGGCGCTGGGCGTCGGCGCCGGCGCGCTATAGCGCAGAATGGTGCCCGAACCGCCAACCGCCCAGCCCCCGCTGCCGGGCACCAGGGCCAGCCCGCCCAGCCAGGAAGATCCAAGCGGATAAGTATTGCCGATCGGTAGGGGCACGACCTGCCAGGTGTTGCCGTCATAGTGGCGCGCCTGCGGAGCGTTGCCAACGCTCCACGCAGTGTTCCCGCTATCCAGCGCCACAGCATAGGGAACGTCCCCCGATGTGGGGGGATCGAGAGTCCAACTGCCGTTGGCGAGGCGCAGCAGCGCGTCACCCGCCAGGAGGTAAGTGCGCCCGACGATGAACCCCGTCTGGCCTCCCGGCGCGAGGGCGATGCCGTACAGCGCCCCGACCTGCGAGGACACGCTGCTGCTCCGATCGACCCAGGCCCCGCTCACGTACTCCAACAACACCCGTCGCGCGTTATTCGAACTGCTGGTGGCGCCGATAGCCCAGCCATGCCCGGGGGAGTCGAAAGCCACGTTGTACAGGGGGTACTGGGTGGGGCTGGGCACCTGAGTCCAGACGCCCCCGACGGCCTGCCAGATCTCCCCATACGCGCCATCGCCGCCTACCGCCCAACCTTCGCCGCTGCCAGTCATAGCCACGCCGCGGACCGGCAGCGCCGTCGTCAGCACCGGCGTCCAGGCCAAACCATCCCAGCGGGCGATGACCCCTGTCGTATTACCGATGGCGCCCACGGCATAGCCTTCGGCGGGCGAAAGCATCTGCACCCCAAATAGGTCGGCTGTCAGCGTCGACGTCACCACCCGCCAGTTGCCTCCCGTGAAATGCAAAATTGTCCCGGCCCCCCCGACTGCCCAGGCGTCGTCGGCAGTCAACATGGACACCGCGTACAGATTCTGCATTGTCGGGCCGCCCTGCTGCTGCACCCAGGGGCCGTTGCCGGCCCGGCCGAGCACCGTATCGGCCAGGCCCACCGCCCAGGTCTGCCCCGCCGCGCCGGAAATACCCGTGTACCAACCGCCAGCGACGGCGACGCCCCAGCTCGTGCCGTCCCAGTGCAGGATCGAGCTTCTGGTAGCCACCCAGCATTCGGCGGAGCCGGGCGCGTAGATAACGTTCGGAAAGCTGCCATCCGGTGTATTCCACCAGCTCCAGGTGCCGTTTTGATCGTGGTAGGGCCTGGCCTGGCCGCCCTGAATCACACCAAAGAACCAAGCGTCACCCGGAGCGTCGACCGAAACGCCTTGCAGGCTCTGTAAAGAGGGATCCGGCGGGCCAGGGATCGGCGTCCAGGCTGTGCCATCGTAGTGCAGCACGAGCGGCAGGACCGCGCCGGAGGAGTAATAGCCAACTGCCCAGCCATCGGTAGGGGCGGCCAGCGCCACGTCAAACAACGTGGCCGTCAGGGGTATGGAAACCGGGTTCCAACTCGTCCCGTCCCAGTGCAGGAGACTACTGGCATTTTGGTTGTACGGGCTCACCCCCCAGGCGTCATTTGGGGCGACGGCGGCAACGCGAGTCACCCGGTAGCCCTGCCCACCGAGGCCGGCGCTGTGCTCGGTCCAGTTGGTGCCGTCGTACTCGAAGGCGCGCTCTTCCGCCACCGCCCAGCCGAGCGCTGCCGAGGCCATGTTGATATCCGACGGGCTGACGCCCTGCAAGACAGGCGGATCGACAACGGTCCAGGCCCCTCCGGTGTAATGGATCAGGTGGCCGTACCCGCCCACCGCCCAAGCTTCGCTGCTGGACACGGCGCTTACGGCGTTGAGGTTGGGGAAAACATTCGTCCAGCCGTTGGTCATGACCGTGCTGGGCGCAATGTGCCCGGCACCGGTCTGCATACGCCAGCCGCTGGGGTCGAGGGCGCCCGCGTAGCCCGTGCTCAGGTTGAGGCCGCCGTCGGCGTTGCGCAGTTCGGCCAGGAGGCGCCCGGCTTGCCGGGTTAGCGGCGCAGCGGGGGCCGGGGGCAGGGCGCCCGGAACCGGGCGCTGATACTGCGCCTGCGCGCCGCCGGTGGCCAGCAGCAGGGCTGCGGACAGGATGAGGACGATAGGTGGGATTGAGCGCCCGTGTCCGCGGCTCGTGCCGATGAGTGCATGTCTGCATAACCTGCACATTAGTTGCCTTCCATTCTTTGGCATGGTGCGGTCGGTGGCGGCAGTCAGGCGGATCAGGTACTCTATCTACAACGAAGGGCCATGGCCATGAGTGCGCAACGGGTGACCACCGGCAAGTTCAAGGTGGGTGAGCAGCGTGCCCGGCCGCCTGGTAAGGGACGGCAAAGGCCGCATATGGCGCGAGATGCCAGCGCAACAAACCCCCGGTTTTGCTGTATAAAATGATGAGAAGCGTTCTTGAACCCAAACGCCTGCCGCAGGATCAGCTTGATCTTGTTGTTCAGTCCCTCCACCGGCCCGCTCGTCGTGCGCCGCACGAAGTAGTTCAGGATCGCCTCCCGCCAGCGCGCCACGAAGTCGGCGAATTCAGCCGCTTATGAGAAGGGCCCCAGGCGCCCGAATCCAGGCACGATTGGGCTTATGGGAATCATCGAACGACAAAGGCTGATTCCCAATATCCCGCCGATCATCTCCGGGTCGCTCTCCGGTCGCTTCCCTGGCACCGACGGCTGCCAATCTGATCAGCGCCGGCCCGGCCGGCCCGCCTCGGCGGGCCGGCGCCCTTCGCCCACCCGACGCGGGCCACGCCGACGAGGCGGACGGGCGATCCGGCGCGGGCCGCCGTGGCCACGGCCCCCGTGGTGAACCGCGGAGCTCGCTGACCCCATGCGGCCGACGAAGTAGCTAAAGCGGCCCAAACGCGACGCGCTGAGCAAGCCCAGGAGCGGCGTTTGGGCGGGGGTCCATAGTAAATTGGACTCGCTCACATGACACCTTACGCTGGTGGGAAGAAATTTCGCCCCAGGTTGCCGTGCGTAACGGCGTCTTACTGTCGCAGGATAGATCTAAATCACAGCTAATCTTAGGCTAGTTTGTACTATTGTAGTAGCATCCCCTGGGGGAGAATTTCTTCCCAGGGATGACAAGCGTCATGTGAGCGAGTCCAACCACCGGACCCGCGATAGGGGCCGGGGGCGGGCTGGCCCGCCGGGGTGGGGGGCGCCAGCCCAGCGAGAACCGGCCAACGCGCCAACTCCGCGGCGGAGAGTAGCCCTGAGTTAGGGCCGGACCCGTGGGTTAACGGTGGCCACCCGCGGGCGCCCGGAACACCGGCCCGCTCAGGATCGACAGGTAGCCGATTTTGGCGATCTGGCCGCGGGTGGCGTTGTTCCCGGGCAGGAAGTAGGGCCGGTTGGTCGGCGGCACACACGGCCCGGCCGGTGAGCTGCCGCAAGTGTAGCCGCTGATAACCCCGCGGGAGACCGCCGTTTCCACGAAGCTGTAGAATGCCGTACCCGCCAGCACATCCTCGAAGGTCCTGGTTGCCGGGTTAACCAGCGTCCAGCCGGCAGCGACCACGTCAATCTTGCTCAGCTGGCCCCGGGTGACGTTGGCATAAGGCAGAAAGTACGGCCGGTTGAGCGGCGCCACACACACCCCGGCTGGCGGGTGGCCACAGGCGTAGCCGCTGACGATGGTATCGGCGGCCGCCGTTTCGACGTAGGCGAAAAAGGGGTGCGTCGGTGGCACGTCCGCGAAGGTGGACGCGCCCCCCATGGGGGTGACGATCGGCTTTTGGAAGCCGAGGACCATGATCTTGACCAGCTGCGCGCGGGTCGTATTGTTGTAGGGCCGGAACGTGTTGTCGCCGTAGCCGGAGAGCGCGCCGTGATTGACCAGATATTGCACCGGCGTGAAGAAGTAGTCACTAGGGCAGACATCGGCGAAGAGGCAGCCCGGGCCGATGGTCGGCGTCGCCTGCGCCGTGGCGGTCGCCGTGGGCGGACCGGGGGTATCGGTCGGCGCGCCGGCCACATTCGCCTGATAGCGGGCCAGGGCGAAGTCGCTGTCGCTGGAGCCGGCCGCCACGATGTTACCGTCGGGCTGGCTGGCCACACTTTGTAGCAGATCATTGCCACCCGCGAAATCGGTGAGCACCAGCCCGCCGCTGCCGAAGGCCGGGTCCAGGCTCCCATTCGCGAGATAACGGGCCAGGGCAAAGTCGCCCAGGCCGCCGCGAGTCGAGACGCCCCCGGCGACGATCTTGCCGTCGAGCTGCAGTGTCAGGGCGTTCGCCTGGGCGGTGGTGCCGCCGAAGCTGGTGACCACCTGGCCGCCGGTGCCGAAGCTCGCGTCCAGCGTGCCGTTCGCCAGGTAGCGCGCCACGAGGAACTGCTGGCTGCCGTAGGGGCCGTGCGCACCGGCCACCACGATGCGTCCGTCGCTTTGCACGGCAAGGGCCTGCGCGCTATCGGCGGCGCCGCCGAAGCTGGTGACCACCTGCCCGCCGGTACCGAAGCTCGGGTCGAGGCTGCCGTTCGGCAGGTAGCGCGCCAGCGCAACGTTGAGCCTACTGGTGCCGGTCGACGTGAACGTGGTGCCCGCCACGAGGAGGCGCCCGTCGCTCTGCACCACCAGCGCGTTCACGGTGTCCGCCCCGCCCTGGAAATCGGTGAAGACAAGTCCGCCGCTCCCAAAACCCGGGTCCAGGCTGCCGCCCGGCAGGTAGCGCGCCACGGCGAAGTCCGTGGTGGACCCCTGCTGCTCTCCGGCGACGATGATGCGCCCATCCAGCTGCAGGGCCAGCGCATTGACGTGCGCGGCGCCCCCCGGCAAGCGCGTCATCACCCGGCCGCCGGTGCCGAAGCTCGGGTCGAGGCTCCCGTCGCTTTGGTAGCGGGCGAGCGCGATGAGCGTGCCGTTGGTCGGGCTGATGCTGTCGCCGGCGGCCACGATCCG
>DATGEF010000888.1:0-13467 GCA_035310405.1 Chloroflexia bacterium
TTCGCGTTGGCCGGCCAGGCCGTGAGCGTCAGCGTGGCCCGCTGCCGCCACTCGTCGCTCACGGCCCAGCGCAGCTGGGCGGCCGGCGTAGGGCGCGGCGGCGGGTAGACGACGAAGCTCAGGGGCAGGCCCTGCCAGGCGCCGGTCGTGGTCACCCGTGCCAGGGTGCCCAACGCGTGGCTCACATCGGGCCGGCTGGCCACGATCAGCTCCTCCGGGTGGATCTCGGTATGGAAGCCGTCGTCGGCGCCCATCCCCGCCTCGATGTGCCCGGCGTCGATGATCCAGCGGCCGGCGACCTGCAGCCACTCGCCGAGCTGCGGCCGGTATTCGACCGGCAGGGTGAAGTGTTCGATCTCGACCGCCACCCGCTCGGGCTGGCCCGGGCTGGCCAGGTAGCGCACATCGGGATCGGGGCGCACGTCGATATGCCAATCGAGGCCCGGCCAGTCGGGGTCGGTGGCGTTGCCCTCCCACAGCGTTCCGCTGGGCGTCTCCAGGCCCGCCCCGTTGGACGCCGGCCGGTTATAGGCCACCGCGTGGTCCAGGGCGAAGTCGTTCTCGGTAAAGGAGGAGCGCATCGCCAGCCCGCGCACCGTCACCGGCTGCCAGTTGTTCATCACGCGCTGGGTCAGGGAGACGTCCTGTGGCGGGCGGGCCTGATCGATCAGCCCCAGCGCCGCGTTGCGGGTCGCCGGGTCCTGCATCAGGGCATGAATGCGGCCGATGAACGGCTGGGCGACGTCGGTCAGCACGAGCATCGGGCTCCAGTGGGGCGGGTCGGCCCCGGGGAACACCACCTGCTTGATCAGATAGCGCGTGCGATGCGCCCAATCGCCGTCGTCGACCAGCACGGGCTGGGGCGGGGAGGTCGGCCCGTCGGTGGGCCAGGGGCCATAGGGCGGCATAATCAGCCCCGGCCCGCCCCAGGGCACGATCCGGCCGCTCGCCGGGTCGCGCCGGTAGCGGAACCAGTTATAGCCCTCGGAGGCGGCAATACCCGGCAGACCCGGCCGGGGCACGCAGACCCAGATCTCCGCCGGCGCCGTCTCCGCCGCCTGGTGGACTTCCAGGCACGCCGGGCCGGCCGCCGTCGCCAGCGCCTGGTAGGCGGCCAACCCCCCGGCCGCCGGCCCGGGCGCATCCGGCGCCGCGCCCAGCCCCAACGGGCCCTGCAGTGCCTGGTACGCCGCCGCCCACAGATCCGCCGCTGTCTCCATCCTGGCCCCTCCCCTGTTCGCTGCCGCCTGCCGATTGCCGCTAGCCCAGTCTACCCCACGCCCCGGGCGCCGTCAAGCGTGGGCCGGGTTGCCTGGCGGCTGAAGCCGCGGCAACACCGGGCGCAGCCCGCCTGCGCGGGCTGGCGGTGGCGGCGGCGGGCGACGGGCGGCCCTCACCCTGCCCTCTCCCGTGCGCGGGCGAGGGTTCTTGTGCCAGCGCGGGGCGGGGCCGATTGGGCGGCGGAAGCCACGGCCACGCCGGGCGCAGCCCGCCTGCGCGGGCTGGCGGGCGTCGCTCTTCTGGGCGGCTGGGCTGGTCGCCACCCGTTGTCTCCTCGCGGCCCTTGCCTCTTCGGTTGATGTGTATAGGGCAGGCACGCCGTGCCCTGGTCGGGAGCCCGGCCAGTTGCATAAGTGGGATCTTGTCACGCAGGTAGGAGACTTCGAGCAACACATCCCGATAGAGGAACTTGCCCCGCTTGGGCGGGAGGTTAAGATGGCCAGGACCACCATTTGTAGAGCATTTCATCAAGATCCGAGCAAGAGGCCTCACAGGCTACAAAACCTGCGCTTGCCCGCTATAATTGGGGGGATGAATTATTAATCGTCTTGACTAGCCGATCCATTTGCTCCTTTCTATCACGCGGTGAACCTGTCAGATCGACAGGCGTAAGCATAAAGAGACGTTGGGGAAGCGAGGGACAGGACTTCAAGAGCAGAGGTATGGTCCGCTGTCGAATCCCCGCAGGATCGCGGGTTTGGGTAAGTAGCGCTTCAAAGTTCGCTATCTCGTTCATCAACCAGTCTGGGGTCAAGATGAGGAGTGTCTTGGAGCAGCGTTCGAGTGCGCGCTCGCGATTCACTAGTTTCGGGACACCGGGCGTGGCATGGCGATCGTCCTCATAACAATAAATGCCTTGCTGTTCGAGGCGCGGAATGAGCCACTTCCGAACCCACCGCTTATCTTTGGCGCTGTAGCTGAGAAACACATCGAACGCTCCAGCCGCCTGCTTGGCCCGCAGCATCGCTGTGGCTGGATCGACTACGGGCTGCTCCATCCTCGGCTCTGCAGGAGCTAGCGGCGCGGGCGGGCGGGTATATCGAACAGGGGGGCGGGGTTGTGCCTGAGTGCCCCCCAGACCACCTCCAGGAAGGGCATTGCCCTGGATCTGCCAAATACTGACGCTCCGCTCATCTAAGCCGTGCGTCGCCACTAGCCGGGCGGTAGGATGGAAGGCCAGGCCCGGATATTGGCTGCGGCCAATAGGGAGACGCCAGATCGCCTGCCAGGTGTCGCAGCGCCAGAAATAGATGGCTCCCGAGGACTGAGAGGCCAGCAATATCCCGTCCACCGAAAAACTGGCGGCCACCACGCTAACTGTATGGCCGCCTAGGACCCGCGGATGCGGGGGTGTAGAACGGCTCCAGAGATCAGAATCTACCTTCCAGATGCGGGTGCTGGGGTCATTAACGGCACTTCCTGAGGCGAGCCATTGCCCATCGGGAGACCAGGCCACGCTACGGACTTCGTCACGGTGGCCTTCGCACCGCTGGCGAGTCCAACCATCCTGCACATCCCAAAACCGCACCGTCCGGTTGCCGCATCCAACCGCTAGCGTCTGGCCATCCGGAGACCAAGCCACACTGTAAATGATGCCAGTGGGGTGGCGCGGACTAATCTCACGCGGCTCGGCCACCAGTACATCCCAGTATACGATTGTCTCATCAGCCGCCCAGGCGAGTTGTAAGCCAGTTGGCGCCCAGGCCAGGCTGCGGACTATGGCCCTAGGCTGGCCTGGGCGCCAACGCACTTGCCCGGTAGCAACATCACAGACACGAATCCCATCGCCCGCAGAGCTGGACGCCATCCACTCACCATCAGGAGACAGAGCCGCGCACTCGACTGCATTGTTATGAGGCGGAAATGTTTGAAGGATCGACGCAGTGGCAGCATCCCAGAGAAGCACCGTACGGTCAAAAGACCAAGTAAGTACCCGCCAGCCCCCAGTTGGGCACCAGGCGAGACCCGCGAGCTTTTGCGTGTGTCCCGGCAAACGGACGATAGGGGAGTCACCAAGCAAGCTTCTGTTACTATCGGAGGTTGGCATAGACTTCCTGAGTTCAGCAAAACTGCACTGATGCGCGATGGGCCACGGCGAAGGAGTGCCCGCAGACCCGCAGTTCCGCGTGGGTCTCCCTTGCGCCTGCTCCTGCTCTCCGCAGCCGCTGTGGAACTCTTCTACGCCAGTATAGCACACCGCCGGTCGCGGCGGGCGGCCGCCTCCGGACTAAGCGCACAGGGGCCAGCAGGGCGGCGGCGAAGCGGCGCAGGAGCTCGGAGGCGGTCATAGGAGCAGTATAGTATACCGTCCGGCCCGGTGGGATTCCGCGGGGGGCGCGGCAGATTTTAGCCCGTCTGTTAAGTTTGTGCCGATGGGAGCGGACGCGGTCCTCACAATACGCGCCTCACGATCTGGCGCGGAATCGCGGCCCACCCACGCGGCGAGAGCTTCGAGGGCAGAGCCCTCTCCCACAGACGCTTCCGGCGCGGAATCCCGCGCCTCGCGGGGGCCGGCCGCGCGGCCCCACGGCGGCACGGCACGCCATGCCCCTACACATGCCAGCTATGCAGCATACCCGGCAGCTGTTTCCTTGCCTATACACAGCAACCGAAGAAGCCAGGGCCGCGAGGCGCCAACGGGCGGCGACCCGCCCCAGCCGCCCCGGAGTGCCGACCGTTAGCCCGCGCAGGCGGGCTTCGCCCGTTGTTGCCGCGGCTTCAGCCGCTGGGCCTCTGCCCCAGGACCGCCGGGTCTTACGTGCGCGCGGATGGGAGCAGGCTCGCCCGCACAATACGCGCCGCACGACCTGGCGCGGGATCGCGGTCCACCCGTGCGGCGAGAGCTTCGAGGGCAGAGCCCTCTCCCACAGACGGTTCCGGCGCACGCTGGAAACGGGCCCCCAGGGGGGTCGGCGCTTGAACCGCAGGCCGCCGCTCCGCTATAATCATGGGGCCTGGGGTGATCGTCACCAATACCACGCCCGCAGAGCGACCGGGCCAGGGTAGCAGCCGGCATGAAGATCGAGACTCCGGGGCCGCCAGCGGCGCCGCCACCCATCACCGATCCGCCAGCCCGGACGTCCGGCCGGGCGCCGGGCGCGATCACGCGCGGCTTCCGCGCGCTGGCGATCCGCAATTACCGCCTCTTCTGGATCGGGCAGCTGATTTCCCTGACCGGCACCTGGATGCAAACGACGGCGCAAGCCTGGCTCGTGATCCAGTTGACCCATTCGCCGTTCGCCCTGGGCCTGGTCACTACCTGCCAGTTCTTGCCGATCATGCTCTTTTCGCTGGTGGGTGGCGTGCTCACCGATCGGCTGCCCAAGCATCGCCTGCTGTTGCTGACGCAAACGGCGTCCCTGGTCCAGGCGACGATCTTCGGGGCGCTCGTCGCGACGCAGGCGATCCAGTTGTGGCATGTGTACATCCTGGCGGCGATTCAGGGTCTGATCAACGCGATCGACAACCCCGCGCGGCAGGCGTTTGTGCCGGAGCTGACGGGGCGGGGCCACCTCGCGAACGCCATTGCGCTCAACTCGATGCTCTTCAACGGCGCCCGCATTGTCGGGCCGGCCGTCGCGGGCCTGCTGATTGCCCATATCGGCATCGCCCCCGCGCTGTTGCTCAACGCCGTGAGCTTCCTCGCGGTCATCGCCGGTCTGCTGCTGATGGATCGCGCGGCGTTGCACCCGGTGCCGGCCCCCACGGCGGGCCGGGTGGGGCAGCGGCTGCTGGAGGGCCTGCGCTACGTCTGGCGCACGCCCGCCGTGCTGCTGATCATGATCGTCATGGCCGCGATCGGCACCTTTGGCTACAACTTCAGCGTCGTGCTGCCGCTGGTAGCCGGGTTCCTCTTGAAGACCGGGGCGGACGGCTTCGGCGGCCTCTCCGCCTTCCTGGGCATCGGCTCCCTCGCGGCCGCGCTCACGACCGCCTACACCCGGCAGGTCACCCCCCGCCGCCTGCTGGCCGGCGCGGCGGCGTTCAGCGGCTTGCTCGGCGCGGTGGCCGTCTCGACCAACTTTGCCCTGACGGCGCTGTTGCTCGTGGCGCTCGGCTTCGCGGGCATTATCTTTACGACGACGGCCAACACCTTGCTGCAGCTGACTACCCCGGATGAACTCCGCGGCCGCGTCATGAGCCTCTACATTTTGCTGTTCGCCGGGAGCACCCCGATCGGCGCGTTCGTCATCGGCACCTTGTCCACCGTCATTGGGGTCGCGGGGGCGCTGCTGATTTGTGCGGGGCTGTGCCTGACGGGGGTGCTGGGCGCCCTCCTGTACCGCCAGCGCACGATGGGCGGCCTGGGCTAAGCAGGATGCGCGACCGCCTTGGCAGGATTTAACATGTACGCTACAATGGGGTGTCTGGCCGGTCGATCACCCCTGAGGAGCATGCGCAGATGAGCGAGGATCTTCCCGTCATTGTCGCCTGGAGCGGCGGCAAGGACAGCACCCTGGCCCTGGCGCGCCTCCCGCCGGCGTACCATGTGGTGGCGCTCCTCACCCACCTGGACACAGCCCACGACCGGGTGAGTGTGCATGGCACGCGGCACACGCTGATCGAGCGCCAGGCCGCGGCGCTCGGCCTCCCCGTCCAATGGGTGCCGCTCCCGCCGCAGCCGACCAACCTCGTATATGAAGCCGCGCTGGCCGCCGCACTGGCGCCGTACCAGGCGCAGGGCGTGCGGCATATCGTCTACGGGGATCTGTTTCTCGCCGATATTCGCCAGTATCGCGACGCGCAATTGGCCCGGCTCGGTTGGCAAGGGGTCTATCCGCTGTGGGGGCTGGACACCCAGCGGCTGCTGCAGGAGTTCATCGCCGCCGGCTTCCGGGCGGTGCTGACCTGCGTGGATACCACGCAGCTCGCGTGCGCGTTCGCCGGGCGCGCCGTGGACCCCGCCCTGCTGGCCTCGTTGCCCCCCGGCTGCGACCCCTGCGGCGAGAACGGCGAGTTTCATACGTTCGTCCATGATGGCCCCCTGTTCCGGTGGCCGGTGCCGGTGATCGCCGGGGCGGGAGCGTGGCAAGTAGGCCGCTTCTGTTATTACGACCTGGAGGTGACGCCCGATGCGGATCGCATCGCTCTTGCCGAGCAGCACTGAGATCGTCTGCGCCCTGGGATTGGCGGATCAGCTCGTCGCCCGGTCCCACGAGTGTGATTATCCGCCGACCGTCCGGCAACTGCCGGCCGTCACGGCCCCGAAGTTTAATCCCGATGGGCGCAGCTACCAGATCGACGAGCGCGTCCGGGCGATCCTCCAGGAAGCGACCTCGGTGTACCGGATCGAGGGGGATCTGCTCAAACGGCTCGCCCCGGACATCATCGTGACACAAGCACAATGCGCGGTCTGCGCCGTGAGCCTGGAAGAAGTGCGGCGGGTGGCCTGTGCATGGTTGGACGGGCCCGTAGAGATCCTCGCCCTGGAGCCGAACGCGCTGGGCGATGTGCTGCACGACATCCAGCGGGTGGCGGACGCGCTGGGGGTGCCGGAGCGCGGCCGGGCCCTGGTCGCGCGGATCGACGAACGGCTGGCCGCGATCACGGAGCGGGCCCGTCCGTTGCCGGCGCCGACGGTGGCGACGATTGAGTGGCTCGATCCGTTGATGGCGGGCGGGAACTGGATGCCGGAGTTGGTTGCGCGGGCCGGGGGCCGCAATCTTTTTGGCGTGGCCGGGGAACATTCGCCCTGGCTGGCCTGGGCGGCCCTGGCCGCCGCCGATCCCGAGGTCGTAATCATCCTGCCGTGCGGCTATGATCTGGCGAAGACCCGGCAGGAGCTGCCGGCCCTCACGGGGCAACCCGGCTGGGATCGCCTGCGCGCCGTGCAGGCCGGACGCGTCTACCTCGCCGACGGCAACCAGTATTTCAACCGCCCCGGTCCCCGCCTGGCCGAGTCGCTGGAAATCCTGGCCGAGATCCTGCACCCCGCCGTCTTCGGCGCCGCCCATGAAGGCACCGGCTGGCAGCTGTGTTAGCCACGAAGCGGAGTGGGGGCACCGGGCTGATCAGCGTGATCAACAGCGGCCGGGTTTGGTGCCCGCGACCCAGAAGATCGCGACATCGGTGGTGAGGGGATTACCGGCCACGTCGACCGACATGGCACTCTTGGCACAGCATTGGGTGCCGACCCAGCCGAGCTCGATCTCCGTGAGACCCGCCGCCTGGAGATACTGCCGGACCTGGGGTTCGGTGAAGCCCAGCCAGACGTCCGCCATTTCCACACGGAACCATTCATGTGTGTGGCTTGCCAGGTCCATGATCACGACCCGGCCCCCGGGCCGGGTCACGCGGACCATCTCCGCGACCATCTGCTGCGGGTCGGGCGCGTGGTGGAGCACCATGTTGGCCACCGTGGCGTCGGCTTCGTCGCTGGCCAGGGGTAAGTGATCCACGCGGCCCTGGCGCAATTCCACATTCGACAGGCCCAGCGCCCGCAGATTCTCCCGGGCCACTTGCAGCATCCGCAATCTCCTTCGCTGGTGGATATAGTGTCCTCTCGTTCACGGCCCCTAGGGATGGGACTCGTGCTGCATCTGCCCCGCGGGCCGGTTCATCATGCGTAACATGGCCGGCCCGCCCGTGCGCAGGAAGCGCACGACCAGCACCATCGCCAGCCCCAGAAACAGGATATTGAGCAGGCTGGTATAGTTCCACTGCACGCCGTCCGTGATCGCCCCCACCGTGCGGTTGGACGGAATGATGCCGAGGGCCGCGAACAGGAATTCGACGAGGTAGCCCGCGGCGGCCATGGTCACGTAGAAGGTCGCCAGGATATAGAGGGCGACCCGCCCGCCGTAGTACTTGCGGTAGATATCCAGGACCGGCAGCACGATCAGGTCGGCGAAGAGAAAGCTGACCACGCCGCCGAAGCTGATGCCGCCCTGCCAGAGCACGGCCGCGAGCGGCACATTGCCCACAGAGCAGACGAAGCTGACGATGGCCACCAGCGGCCCCACCAGCGGGCCCTCGATGCGGGCGAGCGTGGGGTTGTTGCTCAGGAAGAAGGCCTGCCAGAAGGCGTTCGGCACCCAGGCCGCCAACGCGCCCGCGATGAGAAAGCCCAACACAATGTCGATCCAGACGGACGCCCAGTCCATGACGAAGAAATGGCTGACTGCCGTGAACCCCCGGGCGCTGAGCAGCCGCGATCCCACGGATCCTCCGGTCAGGCTCATATCCATCGCGGCGTGGCCTTCCATGCGCCCGGCCCGGCCGCGCGCGGCCTGCGCCCGCGCCAGTTCCACGAGGCGCGGCGTCAAGGTCAGCCGAAAGATCAGGGCGATCAGGACGACCATCAGGATGCCGCCGGCGAACTCGGCCGCCGCAAAGGGCCAGCCGAGCAGCACCACCAAAATGATCCCCAGCTCGATCACCAGGTTCGTCGACGCCAACTCAAAGACCATCGCCGCGGTGAAGCTCGCCCCCTTCAGGAGGAGCGACCGAGCCAGGGCCACCGCGGCATAGGAGCACGAGCTGGAGGCGACGCCAAAGAGGGTGGCCAGCGTGAGGCTGCGCGGCGAGCTGTCGCCGAGCAGGCGGGCGAGCGCGCCGTGGGACACGACCGCCTGGACCGCGGCGGACAAGGCAAAGCCCAGGATCAGCGGCCAGAGCACGTCCCAGAACATGGCGCCGGCCGTGCCGAGCGCGTTTCCCATCCCGCTCACCAGATTCATCGGCCCTGCTCGGGATGGTGTCCGGGACCGGCCCCGCCGCGCAAGCTCCGGTCCCGGGTATCGGCGGCGTGGTCATGCGCGGCGGGCTCGCCGGGGACGTGGTGGTGCGTGTCGTTGGCCGGCTCGTGGATGGGCAGGCGGCAATAGAGCGCCGGGGTCTCACAATTGGCCCACTCCAGTTGGAGTGTCGAGTGCGCAATCCGGTACTGCTCGTGCAGCACGGTGGTCAGGGCGCCCAGGAGCGCATCGCAGGCGCTGAGCGCCCGGTCGTCGGCCACCTGCACATGCGCCGACAGCACCGGCATGCCCCCGGCCAGCGACCAGATGTGCAGGTCATGCACGTCGTGGACGCCCGGCACCCGCAACAGGTCGCGCACCAACTCGGCGGCGTTGACCTGTTTCGGCGTGGCCTCCATCAAAATATCGGTCGTCTCGCGCAAGATGTCCCAGGCCCCTTTGGCGATCAGCACGGCGATGCCCAGCGAGATGAGCGGGTCGGCGGCTTGCCAGCCGGTGACGAGGATGACCAGGCCGCCGAGGATGACGCCGGCGGAGGCGCCGACATCGCCGAAGACATGCAGCATGGCGGCCCGCACGTTGAGATTGTTCCCGCCTTCGGCCCGCAGCCCGAAGCCGATATAGAGGTTCACGGCGATGCCCACCAGGGCCGCGGCGAACATCAGCAGGGGCGCCACGGGCTCGGGATGGGCGAGCCGCCCCCAGGCCTCATAGGCAATGCCAATGACGATGAGGATCAAGGTGACGGCATTGGCCAGCGCGGCCAAAATCCCCGTGCGATGGTAGCCATAGGTGCGCCGCGCATCGGCGGGGCGCTCGGCCTGTGCCGTGGCGTACCAGGCCAGCCCGAGCGCCACGATATCGGTCAGCACATGCCCGGCGTCGGAGAGCAAGGCCAGCGAGTTGGAAAGCAGGCCGCCGGCGACTTCGATTACCAGGATGCCGGCGGTCAGCGCAAAGGCCGTGCGGAGCTTGCGGCCGGTCATACCATGACTATGATTAGGCGCGTCTGCCACTAAGAGACCTCCTGGGCGTGCGTTACTGGCCGGTCAAGGGGATGATTGGGCCCTTGCGGGGGGCGGGCGCCGCGCCCTCGCGCGTGCCGGCCACGGGATAGCCTTCCTCGTCGAGGATGGCTTGCACCTGGGTGAGCGGCAGGGTGGTGGGATCATAGCCCAGATAGACGACCTTGGCCGGGATGTCGACCTGCACGCTCTGCACGCCGGGTTGGTGCTGAAGGGCGGTGAGGATCGTCTTCTCGCAGTGCGCGCAGGACACGTCCGGGACTTCCAGAATAATGTTCTCCATCGCGTTTTGCTCCTTATGCTCTTACAGGTTCAGTAAGATAAGTTCAGTAAGATAGGTTCAGTAAGGTGTGTGATTAGGCAATTATGCGGCCCAGCGCTAAATCTCGCTCTGGGATGCCGGGATGGCCAGGTTCCGCGGGCCGAGCGCCGGCGTCGGGGCTGGGGATCGCCGCCAGGCGTAGATCCCCAGAGCCGCCATCCACAAGATTAACAGGGAGCCGGCGACCATGTTAATGATCATGGCCAGGTCGGAAAACCCCGTCTCCGTGATCACGACCCCGGCCACGGCTGTGGGGGCGCCGCCGACAATGGCCAACGTACCGATCCAGCGGGCAAAACGGCGGTCGATCAAAAAGGCGACGCCATATATGGTGATCGTGAGCCCCAAAAGCATACTGGTCAGGCCGGCCAGGCCGATCTCGATTTGCCGTACCCCAAACGCGGCCTGGAAGATCGCGGCCTTGCCCGGCTCCGGGGTCATCGCCCAGGTGTTGACCATGACCTTGAGGGCGACCCCGTCGACGGCCTGGAGCGCCGCGGTCAGTGCCATGCTGGCGATGGCCCCGGCCATCCCGCAGACCGCCCAGTCCGCGGCCGGACCATCCATCATACGCCGGGTCACCAGCACCAGCGCGGCCGCCATCAAGACGACCCCAAACAGCTGCATCAGGTGGCTGGCGATCCAGGTATGATCGGCGGCGTACTCCGTGAAAGCGGCCAACGGCACATTGGGGTCGGCCTGGCTGGGATGCAAGTAGGTGCCCACCAGTAACAGGACCGCGCCGAGTATGGCCGCGCTCGGGCCGATCCGGGCGCCCCCCCAGAGCGGGTCATGCGCTTTAGCGTCTTTTAGGTTCACGTTTATCTTATTCTCCTATCGATTTTCGTATTGCACTCGTATTAGACTCGTATTGCACTACGCTTGCGTGTTCAGATGGGTTACAGCCGCCAGCCAGATCTACCGCATCGGGGTGCTCTGGGCGGAGGGTGCTCCGGCCGCCGCGCCCATGGGCGCCATGCCGGGGCTGGGACGGAAAACGAATAACGACCCGGCCCCGATGGCCAGCGCCAGGAGCCCAATGACGACCAGGTAGCTGATATCCGCCACCCGACTGCGCAGGCTGGGGTGCAGGAGCGCTGCGGCGTCCCGCGGCGGCCGGAAGCTGCGCAGTCGCAGCGAGTTCGTGACCACGCTGACACTCGACATCGCCATCGCGGCGCCGGCCATGATCGGGTTGAGCAACAGCCCGAACAACGGGAAGAGCACGCCCGCGGCCACGGGGATCAGCACCACATTGTAGAGGAAGGCCCAGAACAGGTTCTGGCGGATCGTGCCGATCGTGCGCCGCGAGAGCGCAATGGCGGTCACCACCCCGCGCACGTCCCCCCCGACCAGGGTGATATCGGAGGCTTCCATGGCCACATCGGCACCGGTCCCGATCGCGATCCCGAGATCCGCCTGGACCAGCGCGGGCGCATCGTTGATGCCGTCGCCGACCATGGCGACGACTTTCCCCTGGGCCTGCAGCTCCCGGATCTTGTCCGCCTTCTGCGCGGGCAGGACCTCGGCCAGCACGTTGCGGATGCCGACGGCCGCGGCGATCGTCTGGGCGGTGGCGTTATTATCGCCGGTCAGCAGCCAAACCTCCAGGCCCAGGGCCTGTAATTCGCGCACGGCTTCCGCCGATTCGGGCTTCAGGGTATCGGCCACGGCGATCACCCCGGCCGCCTGGCCGTCCACGGCCACGTACATCGGGGTCTTGCCCTGGCCGGCCAGCACCCGGGCACGCTCCCCCAGCCCATGCAGCGGGATCTGGCGCGCTTCCATTAGTTGGGTGGTGCCGAGCAGCAGCACGCGCCCGTCGACCGTGGCCGCCAGGCCCTGCCCGGGCAGGGCCTCGAAGGCCGTCGTCGCGCCCAGGGCGAGCCCCAATTCGGTGGCCCGCGTCACAATCGCTTCGCCCAGGGGGTGTTCCGATCCCCGCTCGGCGCTGGCCGCCAGGCGCAACAGCTCCGGTTCGGTCATCCCGGCCGCCGGGATGACGTCGGTGACCGCGGGTTTGCCGCGGGTCAGCGTGCCAGTCTTGTCGAGGACGATGGCCGTGATCTTATGGGCACTTTCCAGCGCCTCGCCGCCCCGGATCAGGACCCCATACTCCGCGCCCTTGCCGGTGCCGACCATGATCGCAGTCGGCGTCGCCAGGCCGAGCGCGCAGGGGCAGGCGATGATCAGCACGGCGATCGTGGCCACCAGCGCGTAGGTGAACTTCGGCTCCGGCCCGAAGCTGAACCAGGCCAGGAAGGTGAGCACCGCCAGCCCGAGCACGGCCGGCACGAAGTAGGACGAGATCTCGTCGGCGAGCCGTTGGATGGGCGCCTTCGAGCCCTGCGCCTCCTCCACCAGCCGGACGATCTGCGCCAGCGCGGTATCCCGCCCGACCCGGGTGGCGCGGAAGGTAAACGAGCCGGTCGTGTTGAGCGTCGCCCCGATGACGGCGGCGCCCGGCGCCTTCTCCACGGGCAGGCTCTCGCCGGTCAGCATCGACTCGTCGACGCTCGACCGCCCGGCCACGACCACGCCGTCGACGGGCACCTTCTCCCCGGGCCGGACGCGGAGGATGTCGCCGACCTGCACCTGTGCGAGCGGCAGGTCGAGCTCGGCGGCGCCACGGATGACCCGAGCGCTGCGGGGCGCCAGGCCCATCAACTTGCGGATCGCGTCCCCGGTCCGGCCCTTGGCCCGGGCCTCGAAATAGCGCCCCATCAAAATCAGCCCGATCACCAGGGTGGACGTATCATAATACGCCTCGGGCACCACGCCGGCCATGCGGAGCGCATCCGGGAAGAAGGTGACGAACACACTGTAGAAATAGGCGGCCGAGGTACCGACCGCGATCAGCGTATTCATATTAGTCGCCAGGTGGCGGGCAGCGCGCCCGGCGGCCGTATAGAAGCTCCAGCCGGCCCAGAACTGCACCGGGGTGGCCAGCAGGAACATGACCCAATAGCGCTGGGGCATCGCCCAGGGTAGGGGCAGGAACATGCCGCCCATAATCAGGAGGCCCGCCGCCAAGCTCACCAGGAACCGGGTCCGCAGCGCCGTGATCTCGTGCTGCCGGCGGTCCGCCTCCCCGGCGCCCGCGGGCTGGTCCGCGGCATCCTGGCGCGCGGCGGGGGATGGC
>DATGEF010000889.1:0-10983 GCA_035310405.1 Chloroflexia bacterium
GGGCAGAGCCCTCTCCCACAGTCCGCGAGGCGGCAGATCCCTACTATTGGGTCGGGGGCGATGGGCGGCCCCGAGCGATCCCCAACAGCGCATCAGGTGACCGTTTAGTCAGACCATGTGACCCAAACGGTCAGACCATGGGACCAAACGGTCAGACCATGTGCCCTAAATGGTTACACCATCTGCCCAAACGGGCACCTGGTCGGACATTTTGGTCACTTGGTCGGCCCAAACGGGCGCACCATGGGACCAAACGGTCAGACCAGGTGGCCCAAATGGTCCCACCATGTGGCGAATATCCCAGACCATTACCAGAGACTACTACAGAGATTACGTCAGAGAGTAACATAGAGACTCCAGAGAGTGTGTGCGTACGCGCGCGCGCCGCGAGGGATCGATCGATTCACGACGACGCCCCGCGGGGGGTCCGCCCGGCGGCTGAAGCCGCGGCAACGCCGAGCGCAGCCCGCCTGCGCGGGCTGGACGGAGAGGGCCGCGTCGGTAGGAGCGGGCTCTGTCCCGCGATGGTGAGGCGCGCGCCCAGTGCGGCGTGTGGCATACGGATCAGGCGCCCCCCGCCCCCGCGTCGGTGCGCGGCCCCCGGGACCCGGCGGGGGTGAGCGCATCCTGGGGCGGCATCGCGGGATGGAGCCCGCTCCTACAGCCCGGGCGGGCGGCCTCCGGGGGCACAGGCCACCGATGGATCGCAGCCCGCGCAGGCGGGCTGCGCCCGGTGTTGCCGCGGCTTTAGCCGCCAGGCGTCCCGCCCCAGGACCGTGCCGCGCGCGTCGGTAGTGCCCGCTCCCCGCCCCGGGGTGGCGCTCAGGAGCGGATCCGCTCGGGCCGGCAACGGGGCGTCGATGCGGGGCCAAGGCCGGCGCTTGACGCGTCTGTGGGAGAGGGTTCTGCCCTCGAAGTTCTAGCCGCGCGGGTGGGTTGCTCGGCGCGCGGGCGGCGGGCGGCGCCGATCCTCAGGGCGACGGGGAGGCCGGGCACGCCGCCCGCCGCCCGCGGCCCGATCTGCGCGGTAAATGCGTTTTATTAGCAGGAAGCCTAAGATTTGTCATTCTGAGCGCAGCGAAGAATCCGCTGAGGCGCGCATCCATGCCCCCAACGGCGCGATCGGGGCGGCCACGCCCGGGCGGCGGGGCCCAGGCCCGCTGCCCCTGACCCGATCCGCGGGGCAGCGGATTCTTCGCTGCGCTCAGAATGACAAATTCTTTGCTACCTTTGCTAATATTTATCTCTACGATAATGGCCGCACCCGCGCCGGCGCCGCCCGCCCCCGGGGGCCGCCACCCGGGCCGTCCGCTGCAAAATCCTGCCGAGCACCCCGCCGACCGCGCGCGCTTGCGCGGGCGCCGCGATGGTGCTATACTCTGGGGAGAAATTGACATAAAACGCGAGCGTGCGGGCTTGCGTGCGGGCTCGTAAGGAGTCATATGAGCGGTGATCCGGGGCAGGTGCGGGCCACGGACGACCCCCGCCGGCCGTTTGCGGTGCTGGCCGGGCCGGGCGCCGCCCCGCCGGCCCGGGGCGGGCTCACTCTGTCCGGCTATGTTGCCGTGCAGGGGCCGATCATCACCGGCGATGTCACCCTGGCCGTGCCGCAGGCTGCCCAGCAGGAGGACGAGTATCTCCAGGCGCTGGCGGCGGTGTATAGCTATTGGCGCACCGAGTATATCCCCGGCTCGGCGCAGGGCCCGCGCCCGTTTATGCCCGGCGATACCGACCTGATGCAGCGCCGGCGCGCCGCCCTGCGCCCCGCGGCGGACCCGGCGAGCGACATCCTCTGCCGCCGGCCGGTGGCCCTGCTCGACGCCATCACCCTCTACCCCCGCCTGTTGCTGCTGGGCGGGCCGGGCGCCGGCAAGACGAGCTATTTGCAATACCTGGCCCTGCAATGGACCGCGCCCGCCCCCCCGGTGCGTGGGCTGCTGCCCGTGCTGGTCGACCTGAGCGCCTGGGACGATCTCGGCCCATTCCCCGACTTCGTGGCCGCCTTTTTACGCGACCCGCCCAATCCCGACCCCTGGCCAACCCGCTATGTGGCGAGCCCCTGGCTGGCCGAGGGGCTCGATCCCTACCTGCGGGCCGGCCGGCTCCTGCTGCTGATCGACGGACTCAACGAGCTCCCGGGCGCGCTGGGCCCCAAAGGCGCCGCCCGGCGGGAGCATTTGCAGGCCTTTTTCCGCCAATACCCCGCCGTGCGGGCCGTCGTCACCTGCCGCACCCTGGACTACCACAACGAGCTCGATCTGGCCGGGTTCCAGACCGTGGTCGTCGACCCCTGGAGCGAAGCCCAGATCGCGCACTACCTCCAGCATGTCGGCGCCGATCTGCTGCTGGCCCGGCTCCAGGCGCGCGATGAGGTGCTGCTCAGCCTGGGCCGGGTGCCGGCCCTGCTCCAGATGCTCATCGACCTGGCCGCCGACTACCGCCCCCCGGCCGCGGCGGCGGCGGCGCCCAGCTTCCTGACCAGCGAGTCGGCGCTGTTCAAAGCTCTCGTCGATCGGCTCCTGGAGTGGGCGGCGGCGCGGGACCAGGATGCCGCGCGCCTCTTCCCGCGCCAGGTGGTCATCGCCGCCCTGGCCCGCCTGGCCGGCGCGATGCGTGCCGCCGGCTACCGGGGCACGCCGGTCGCCCACGCCTGGGCCGTGGCCCACCTGGCCGGCGATCCCCAGGCCCTGTTGGCCGGCGTGCCGGCCCCGGCGCACCTGCCGGACGACCCGCGCCAGGTGCTGCTCGACTTTGGCTGCGAGGCGACCATTCTGGACACCCCGGCGACCCGCACCACCGTGCGCTTCTGGCATCTGACCCACCAGGACTATTTCGCCGCGCTGGCCCTGCAGCAGACCGGCCCAGCCCTCCCCGCCGGCGCTCCGCTGCCCGACGAAGTGGCCCGCCTGGCAGCCGTCATGGCGCCCCACCCGGAGGTGACCGTCGCCGATCTCCTGGCCTCCGGCCAGCCCCGCGCCGCGCTGCTGGCCGGGCAGATCTTGGTCAGCGCGGGGGGCGCCGGCGGCCGATGAGCGCCTCGCCGCCGCGCCCCGCGGGCCTCGCCGATCCTGCCGTGCGGGGCCAGGTCATCGCGGGCCTGGAACGCCTGGTCTGGGCGCCGCAGGCCGGGGTCGGCGATTGGGATCGCGTGGAGGCGATCGCGGTGCTCGGCCAGCTGGCCGATCCCGCGGCGCGCGCCGCCCTGCTGCGGGTGCTGCGCGACGGCGCCCGGCGGATCGTGCCCCGCCCCCTGGGCCGCTGGCTGCGCGATACCGCGCTGGACGCGTTGCTGCGTGCCCCCGATCGGGGGGCGGCCGATCGGGCCCTGGCCGGCTACTATAACTTCGTGGCCCGGCTCCTCCACGGCCGGCTGGAGCGCCACCTGGTCTTCGACGACATCCCCCTGCTGGTGCGCAGCGGCCGGGCCGGCCTGCTGGCGCGCGCCTATCTCCTGCCCCTGATCGGCCTGCTCTTCGGCGGCGCCCTGCTGATCGACTGGCTGACGGCGCCCGGCGGGCTGCTCAGCGGCCGCGGGCCGCAAGATCTGGGGATCTGGATCGCCGGGCCGCTCTTTTTTATCGCCCTGGGCCTGGGGATCTTTAATCTCCATCAGGTGGGGCTGGTCTTGCTCGTCGCCCGGTGGGGCCGGCAGCTGCCCCTCCCCGGGGTTCCGGGGGCCGGGGCCGTGGTGCTCGCCGGCGGGTTGGCCGCGGCCGCCGCGATCCTCGCGCTGGGCGTGTTGGGGTCCGGCCTGGCCCTGGCCAGCGGCGTCCCGATCAGCGGGCCGCCCCCGGTCACCTACTGGCTGTTGCTCCTGCCGCTGCTGGTCTTGCCCTGTTATATCCTGGCCCATGACCTGGAGGCGGGCGCGCGCCAGGGTCTGCGCGGTCCCGCTGGGATCGGGGCCATCCTCAGCGCGACCGCGTTGCGCATCGCCAGCGGCGTCCTGTATATTGTCTATATCCTGGTCGCCTATGCGGTGACGTTTCTCGCCCAGCTCCTGGCCGGCCGCCCAGGCGGGACGGCAACGGTGTTAGCCGGCCTGTGGCCCTTTTTGCTCTACCTGGCCCTGGCCCCCGTGCTGGTGCTGCCCGTGCTGGCGGGGCTGGGCTGGCTGCAAGCGCAGTGGGCGCCCGCGCCCGGGCCGGGGGGGGTGCCATGACCCGCGCGCGCGGCGTGCGCCTTGCGCTGCCGCTGGCCCTGGCCCTGCTGATCGGGCTCAGCGCGGCCTGTGATACCAGCTCAGGGAGCTCGGGGGCGGTGGCGCCGGCCATAGTGCAGGAAACGCGCGGCAGTACTTTTGTCTGCCGGGATACCTTCCCGGCCGACCTGACCAGCTGCCCGCCCGGCGCGGTCGGCGACGCCGTAGTGGTTGGCGGGGGCGTCCATACCGGCCCGGGCGCGGCGACCCTGCTGATGCTCTCCGGCAGCACGCACTTTCGTTTGCAGCCCGAGAGCACGCTCCGCTATGTCGGCAACACGGGCGCGGCCGGGTCGTTTTTGCTCGCCGCCGGGCGCGTGTTCGCCGCCCATGCGCCCGGCGATCAGGCCATCCTGATCCGTAGCGGGGATGCCGCCGTGACCGAGTTGGGGACCTTGTTCACGGTGGGCATTGATCGGGCGGGCGTGATTGTCTCCGTCCAGGCGGGCCAGGTGGCCGTGGAAGTCCCGCCCGGATCGCGGCAGACGCGGACGGTCCGGGCCGGCGAGGGGCTGCTGATCCCGCCGGGCGCCACGGCGCCGCCGGTGCCCCGGCCGATGTCGCCCGGGGAGCTGGCCGTCTGGCGGCACATCGGGCCCCAGCTCCAGGTGATCCCGTGACGACCGCTGCTGGCCCGCCGGGCAGATAAGCTCTGAAAGCGAGGAACTTGCTATGTCGATGGCGCCATCCGCCCCGCCTCCCGCCCGCCGGCCCGCGCCCGCCGGCCGCCAATATCTGCTGGCCGGGGTCACGGGGCTGCTGGGGGTGCTGATCCTGGTTCTGGTCGGGACCAACCTGCTGAACCGGGGCCCCGCCCCGCCCCCGCCCACTCCATCCCCCGGACCGGCCACCGGCACGCCCGGCACGCCGTCGGCGACGCCCTTTACGGCCAACTCGGGGGTCACCTTTCCCCCGGCCAGCCCGGCCACGAGCCCGGTGGCCACGGGTCCGGCGATCACGGCGGGCCTCGGCAGCCCGGTGGCGACGACGGCCGCGCGCCTGCCGCTGCCCCAGCCGAGTGCCCCGGCCAGCGGGGTGCTGAGCGGCACGCCGGCGCTCGGCGGGGCGACTCCGCCCGAAGGCGATCTGCAAACGATCGGCGTCGTCGACGCCGGTGGGACGGCCTATGCCTGTGCCCGCCGCCAGGGGTGCCCGCTCCCGGCCGCGCCGGGCCAGCTCCTCTACCCCGGCGGCGAAGCGCGGACCGGCGCGGATGGCACCCTGCACCTGCAGACGCCCGCCGGGCTGCTGGCGCTGGCGGGCGGCACCACCGTGCAGGTCAGCGGCCTGGATGATCGCCAGGTCGCGCTCGTGCTGGCCGCCGGCCGGCTGCTGGTGCGCGCCGCCCCCGGCCGCGCCCTGGCCATGGCCGTCAGCACCGGTCCGGCGACGGTGAGCGCGACCGGTAGCAGCTTCAGCGTCGTGGCCCTGAGCGGGGCGCAAGCGGGCACCCGGGTGGCGGTGCCGGCCACGGCCCCGCGCCCCGCCCATGTCAGCACGCCCAATAACCCGGCGGGGACCGATGTCCCGCCGGGCAGCCAGGTCGACGTCCTGCCGGGCGGCGCCCTGACCGGCGCGGGGCCGCTCACCCCGGATGAGACGGCCGCGCTGCAGGCTCTCGACGGCACCGCCCCGGGCACAACCCCGGCGGCCGTCGCCCAAGTAACCACGCTGGCGGTGCCGTCGGCGCTGCCCTTCCCCACCGACGCCGTCACCGCGACGATGGTGCTGACCCCGCCCCCCGAGCAAACCCTGGGGCCGCTGACCGTGCTGCCGATCGGCGGCCCGAGCGCCACGCCGATCGGGGGGAGTGGCGCGGCCGGGACCGGCACCCCCGGGCCGGCCGGGCCGCCCGCCGCCCTGGCCTCGCCCACCCTGTCGGCGCCGGCCAACCTGCTGGCGGCGGCGGCCGGCGCCATGGGCCGGGTGACCAGTTACACCTTTGGGGCCACCCGCGGCGCCGACCCGGCCACCGCCGAGTTCAGCGCCGGCAGCGTGGCCGGCGACACCGCGTGCTGGATCGCGACGACGAACGGCCAGCGCAGTGATTACCAGGTGCGGGGCAGCAGCGTCTTCCTCCGCCAGGGGACCGCGCCCTGGCAGCAACAGCCCGATCAACACGGCCTGCCCGCGTGGCTGACCAGCTGGCAACTGCTCGCCCAGGTCGACCCGGCGACCGTCGCCGACCTCGGCGCCGCCCCCCTGGACGCCGTCACCGTCCATCACCTGCGGGCGCGCCTGGCCCTGGCGGCCGGCGCCGACCCCCTCTGGATCGACGCGATCGTCGGCGCCGACGACCACCTGGTGCGCAGCCTGATCCTGTACACCGGCGATCCCGGCCAGAACCACCCGACCCTCAAGATCGGCTTCAGCAGCTTCGGCGCCGCCCTGTCCTGCCCGCCGCTCACCGCGCCCTGACGAGTATGCAGTAGGCAGTAGGCGGTAGGCAGTGGGGACGAGGAGGCGGGGGTCGGGGGTCAGTGCGATTTATTAGCAGAAAACATAAGATCTGTCATTCTGAGCGCAGCGAAGAATCCGCTGGGGCGCGCACCCGCAGCCCCAACGGCGCGATCAGAGTGGGGACGAAGAGGCGAGGAACATCGCGTTGTAATGGAGGCTTGCAGAGGGGGTAGTGGCACGGCGTGCCGTGCCTGATGGGCTTATGCAGCCGTGCCAAAGTAGGGGTGCCATGCCTGGAGACAAATTGGTTGCCTATCTGGGACCGGCGAACATTCATGATGGCGTCGTCGTTGCCATGCAACGGCAGAATGGCCTGATGCAGGTCACCATCCGAGGAGTGGATGGGCAAGAGATTATTATCGAATTTAGCGGCGTGGAATCGGTGACTGCACATCGAGCGGAAGGCATGATGGTATATGCGCTCGCGGAAATGGCAAGCCCCCCGCCAGCGCGCCGCTTCGTCTTCGTGAACTGGGACGACGAGGACGAGGCCCGGCTGGAAATCGCGGCTCGGGCATTTCAGGTGGTTGCGACTTGAATCCAAATTACCGGCCCTCCATGCCTAATACCCAGCTGGTGCAATTTATTAGCAGAAAACACAAGATTTGTCATTCTGAGCCCTTCGCTGCGCTCAAGGGTAAACTCCGCGCAGAATCCGCCCAGGCGGGTCCCCTGCGGCCCCATACGCATCAATCTTAAGAGGCAAGGGCCGCGAGGCGCCAACGGGCGGCGACCTGCCCCAGCCGCCCCGCAGTGACCACGGTCAGCCCGCGCAGGCGGGCTTCGTCCGCGTAGCCGCGGCTTTAGCCGCTAGGCGTCCCGCCCCAGGGCCCTGCTGCTTGTTAGGTTGATCGGCTTGGGGCGTCCCCCGCGCCCCCAACGGGGCGGTCGGGGGGGGCTGGCCCGGGCGGCGGTAGTGGGAGGGGCCCACGGCCCGCGGGCCCCGCCCCGATCCGCCGGGCATCGGATTCTTCGCGGCTGGGCGGCGCTTGACCGGGCACCCAGCGTGTGCTAACATCCAGGCTGGAGAGGAGGAGCCTGCACATGACGCGTCGTATTGCCGCGGTGGCCCACCGGCCCCACCACCCGGCCTCCGGATCGGCCCGATGATCGATACCGCCTTCGCCCAGCTACGCCTGGCCGCCTCGCTGCTGTTCGGTATCCCCTTCTCCCCGGATTCGCTGGAGCGACTGGTGGCCGCCCTGCGCGAGACCCGGCATGAGTTCGGCTCCATCGGCGCGGAGGGGGCCGAGATGGTGCAGGGGCCACCACTCGACGATGCGGCCCGCGGCGAGATGCAGTTCCGCCGCTTCCGCGCCCAGGCCACCCGCGCCGCCCGCGAGACCGCCTATTACCGCCAGGTCTTCGACCAGCTCGGCCTCGACCCGGCGCGCATGACCGCAGATGACCTGATCCGCGTGCCGCTCACCCGCAAAGAGGCCGTGCGCGCCAACCCCGACAGCTTCGTGCGCCACTCGGCGCGGCCCTACCTGCGCTGCACCACCACCGGCACCACCGGCACACCCACCAGCATCTATTTCTCCAGCTACGAAATGCGCGTCTATTTCGCCTTCACCGCCATCGGCTCCTTCTTCAGCGGCGACATCACCGACGAAGATATCGTGCAGATCAGCACCAGCGCACGGGGCACGCTCGGCAATGTCTGCCTGGCTGGGGCCTGTGCGCACCTCGGCGCGATTACATACCTGGCGGGCGTGGTGGACCCGATCCAGGCCCTGGCCCTGCTGGCCGACGAGCGCCACCTGCCCGGCAAGCGGGCACGCACCAGCATCCTCTACACCTACCCCTCCTATCTCGGCCAACTGATCGAGACCGGCCTGCGCTTGGGCTACAAGCCCACCGACTTCGGCCTGCGCCGCATCCTGGCCGGCGGCGAGGTCGTCACCGCCGGGTTGCGGGCGCGCAGCGCGGCCCTCTTCGGCGATGTGCTGTTCAGCGGTGGTTACGGCATGACCGAGATCTGGCCGTTTGGCGGCACCGAGTGCCCCGACGGCCACCTGCATTTCGAGCCGACCCAGGGGCTGCTGGAAGTGCTCGACCCCGCCACGAGGCAGCCCGCCGCGCCCGGCGCGCTCGGCACTATCGTCGCCACGCCGCTGCCGCCCTACCGCGAGACGACGCTGGTCCTGCGCTACCAGACCGAGGATGCCGTGCGCCAGCTCGCCACGCCGCCCACCTGCCGCCTGCGCCACCATCCCGCGTGCGGCCCGATCCTCGGCAAACTGCGGCTGGCCGTGCGCCATGCCGACGGCGGGACCTTCCCGCGCGATATCCTGGAAGCGGTAGAGGCCGAGGAAGCCGTGCCCCTGCCAGGGCGCTGTGGCTTCTGGGCGGTGCCCGGCGGCGTGGCCGTCGAGGTGGTCGTGCGCGACGATACGCCCGCCGTGCGCGCGGCCATCGGGCAGCGCCTGGAGGCGCAGGGCGTGCCGCTGCGCGAACTGCACCTGTATACCGACCTGGCCCAGTTGCAGCATCCTCTGCCGCTGCGCGGCGATCTGCGGGAGCAGGCGTTCGCCCTCAGCCCGTTGCCCGATCTGCTCGCCCCGGTAGAGGATCGATAGCATCACGATGGCCGCCGCGATCCTGGTCGTGCTCGGCGGCGCATGGGCCGCCATCCTGCTGAGTTGGGCCTACTTCCGGCGCTACGCCGTCACCCGCCCGCCGGTTGGCGTATTCAACCTGCGCGACATCAGCGTGATGATCGCCGGCATCGTGATCGTGCCCTATCTCTATCTGTTGCTGCCGCTCTGGCTGGTGCTCGGCTTGCTGGTGCTCAGTATGATCAGCATCCTGTACCTGCTCTGGGAGCCGCTGCTGCACGCCAGACCGGCGATCTGGGTGGCGACCCTGGTGTGCGTGGGCGGCGACCTGCTGGCGACCTGGCTGCTGGGGAGCACCCACCCGGTTGCCCAGGCGATCAACGACGGGCTGATCGTGCTGGCGGTGGTGGGCGTGACGAACCTCTGGGCGCAAAGCGGGATGCGGGCACGCGATGTGACGATCCTGGGCGGGATACTGGCCGTCTATGACTTCACGGCGACCTCGGTGTTACCGCTGATGGGCGAGATGATGACCCGGCTGGCCGGCCTGCCCCTGGCCCCGCAGGTGATCTGGGGCAGCGGCCCGACCCAGGCGCTGATCGGGCTGGGCGACCTGCTGCTGGCGGCGGTCTTTCCGCTGGTGATGCGCAAAGCGTTTGGCCGCCCGGCGGGTCTAATCGCCCTGCTGCTCGCCGCCGCTACCATCGGCGGGCTGTTCCTGTTGCCAATCACGACGATCTTCCCGGTGATGGTGCTGCTCGGTCCGCTGATGATCGGGCAGTACCTCTACTGGGCACGGCGGGCCGGGGCCGAGCGTACCACCTGGCAATATCTCCAGGCCGAACCGCGCTGATGGCCGCCCCGCCCCCGGCCCCGCCGGAGCCGGCCCCGACCTTTGCCGCCTGGCTGCGCGCCCGCCGGCAGGCACTTGGCCTGACCCAGGCGGCGCTGGCCGCCCGCACAGGGTGTTCCCTCGTCGCAGTCCGCAAGTTCGAGGCTGGTACCCGCCGCCCGGCCCCGGCGCTGGCCGGGCATCTCGCCGAGGCACTGGAGCTACCCGCCGCTGCGCATTCGGCCTTTGCCGCCTGGGCGCGCGCCGCGGCCGATCCAACTGACCTGCTCGCAGTGTTGCGCGCCACGCCGCGCTTGCCGCGTACCCCGTTGCCCCTCGCCCCGCTCCCCCTGGCGGCCACCACCTTCCTCGGCCGAGAGGCTGAACTGGCCGCGATCCAGGTGTGGGGCTATGCTACTGCTGGTGCTCAACTACTCACGCTCACTGGCACCGGGGGGGTTGGCAAGACCCGACTGGCGCTCCAGGCCGCTACGGGGCTCGGCCCGGCCTTCGCCGACGGGGTGGCGTTTGTGCCACTGGCGGCCCTACGCGATCCGACCCTGATGCTCGGCGCCCTCGCCCATGCCGTTGGCGTACCGGAAACCCCCGGCCAGTCGCTGCTGACCAGCTTGCAGGCCGCGCTGGCCGATCGGCACCTGTTGTTGGTGCTCGATAACTGCGAACATCTGCCGGCGATAGGGCCGCTGCTGGGCGCGTTATTGGCGGCCTGTCCCAGGCTGCACGTGCTCGCCACCAGCCGCGCCCCTCTGGGCCTGCCTGACGAGCAGATCCAGGTCGTGCCCACGCTGCCGGTGCCCGCGCCGCAGCACCAGTTCTCGTTGGCGGAGGTCGCGCAGAGTGCAGCGGTAGCGCTGTTCGTGGATCGGGCGCGGGTCGCCCAGCCCACTTTTGCCGTGATCGCCGCCAAT
>DATGEF010000890.1:0-4545 GCA_035310405.1 Chloroflexia bacterium
TTCTGGTACAACCTGGGCGCCAGCGGCTTCCGCTTCGACGTGGCCGACGACGCCTCGTTCCACCACAACTACTGGCAGGCCTTCCGCCCCGCGGCCAAGGCCGATAACAGCACCGGCCCCTTGATCGGCGAGATCTGGCCCGACGCCAGCCCCTGGCTGTTGGGCAACGAGCTCGATTCGGTCATGAACTACCGCTTCCGCAAGAACATCCTCGGCTTTGCCCGCTACCCGTACAGCTGGACCGACAACGACAGCAACGGCAGCAACGTGCTGGTGCCCCTGCTGCCGTCGCAGTTCGATACGGCGCTGAAATCGATCCGCGAGGACTACCCGCCGGCGGCGCAGTACGCGATGATGAACCTGATCGACAGCCATGATACCAACCGCGCCCTGTTCGTGCTCAAGTTCAGTGGGGACCCGGACACCACGCTGGCCAAGGCGCGCCTGCGGCTGGTCGCCACCTTCCAGTTCACCTATATCGGCGCCCCGACGGTCTATTATGGCGACGAGGCGGGCCTCTATGCGCCCGGCCAGGTCGACTCCAAGGGCGTCTTGCAGGACGACCCCTATAACCGGGCGCCCTTCCCCTGGGACGACACCCCCGGCTACTACGGCGGCGAAGATCACAGCCTGGAGGGTTACTATGCCAAGCTCGCCTCCATCCGCAACAAGCACTCGGCGCTGCGCACGGGCGATTTCCGCACCCTGCTCACCGACGACACGAACTTCGTCTACAGCTTCGGTCGCTCTGATGGCAGCGAAAAGATGGTCGTCGCCCTCAATAACAACACCGCCACCGTCGGCAATATCACGGTCGGGGTCGGCAGCTATATCGCGAATGGCACCGTGCTGACCGACGCCCTCACGGGCGCCACCTACACAGTCAACAACGGCAGCGTGGTCGTGCCGAGCCTCGCCTCCAAAGGCGCCGTGATCCTCAGCACGCAGCCGTAACGAGCCCTCTCCAGGCCCAGCGGAGTAGGGACCGGGAGCGGTGGAGGTCAACCCTCCACCGCTCCCGTTTGCGTTCAGGGGGTATAATTGTTACAATGCAGGGGGCCAAGGATTCTCGCCACACTCGTTCAGCCCTGGACGCCAACAACCCGGCAGTGTGATGGCAGGACATCGGCGGACAGCTACCGGAAGGGCACCGTGTTGGACACCCTGAGTATCTATATCCCCATGGACCGGCGGCAGGCGCTGGCGCGCGGGTCCGCCCTCCCGGACCAAACTCAGGGCGCGGCGCTCTTCGCCGATATCTCCGGCTTTACCCCCTTGACGGAGGCTCTGGCCGAGAGCCTGGGCCCGCAACGGGGCGCCGAAGAGCTGACGCGGCAGCTGAACCTGGTCTATGAGGCCCTGATCGCCGAAGTAGACCGCTACCGCGGCAGCGTCATCGGCTTCAGCGGCGATGCCATCACCTGCTGGTTCGACGGCGACGATGGCTTGCGGGCCACCACGTGTGCCCTGGCCATGCAGACGGCGATGGGCCAGCTGGCCGCCGTGACCACCCCCTCCGGCGTGACCGTGACGCTGGCGATGAAGGCGTCGGTGGCGACCGGCCCGGTGCGCCGCTTTGTGGTCGGCGACCCCGAGGTGCAGGTCATCGACGTGCTCGCCGGATCGACCCTGGTCCACCTGGCCGCTACCGACCACCAGGCCAGCAAAGGCGACGTGGTGCTCGACCCGGCGGCCGCGGCGAGCCTGGGCGCCCGCTTGCAGGTCCGCGAATGGCGGGTGGAGCCCGACACGGCGCTGCGCTACCCGGTGGTGCGCGGCCTGACGCAGCTGGCCGCGCCCGCCCCCTGGCCGGCCCTCGCGCACGGCGCCCTGCCGGAGGAGCACGCCCGGCGCTGGTTGTTGCGGCCGATCTATGAGCGGGTCCATAGCGGGCAAGGCGAATTCCTGTCGGAGCTGCGCCCCGCGGCGTCGGTCTTCGTGCGCTTTGCCGGGATCGACTTTGACGGCGACCCCGCGGCCGGGAGCAAGCTCGACGCCTACATCCGCTGGGTCCAGCAGGTGGTGGCCCGCTATGAAGGTTCGCTGATCCAGGTGACCATCGGCGATAAAGGCAGCTATTTCTACGCCGCCTTTGGCGCGCCCCTGGCGCACGACGACGATCCCGACCGCGCCGTGGCCACGGCCCTGGAGCTCCAGGCGCCGCCTGCCGCACTGGCCTATATTCACTCCGTGCAGATCGGGATCAGCGCCGGCCGCATGCGGACCGGCGCCTATGGCGGCGTCACGCGCCGCACCTATGGCGTGCTGGGCGATGAGGTGAACCTGGCGGCCCGGCTGATGGTCCATGCCGCGCCGGGGACGATCCTGGTCAGCCCGCGGATCGTGGACGTGGTGGGCCGGCGCTACGATCTCCAGGATCTGGGCCTGATCAGCGTGAAAGGTAAACAGGCGCCGATCGCGGTGGCCCGGGTCCTGGGCCGCAGCCTGCCGTCGTCGCAACGGGCCGCCACGATGTTTGCCCATCCCCTGGTCGGGCGCGAGCCGGAGTTGGCCGCGATCGATGCCGTGCTGGCCGCGGCCCAGGACGGGAGCGGCCAGATCCTGCGGGTGGAAGGCGTCGCCGGGGTGGGCAAGAGCCACCTGGCGGCGGCCGTCGTCGCGCGCGCCCAGGGCCGCGGCCTGCGCGTCGCCCTGGGGGCCTCCCAGAGCACGACGCAGGGAACCGCCTACACCCCCTGGCGGCAGGTGTTCCGCACCTTACTCGTGTTACCCGAGGACAGCCGATCCAACGACGACCCCGCGGTCGGCTTTGCCCGGCAGATTGCGGCCCTGGAGGCCTCGGTCGGCGACACCCACCCCGACTGGGTGCCCCGCTTACCCCTGTTGAGTGACTTGCTCGGGCTGCCCATCCCCGACAACGCGACGACGACCGGCCTCGATCCCGAGCTCCGCCAGGGGGCCCTGTTTGCCCTGATCGGCGAGATGATCCATACCTGGGCCCAGGCCCAGCCGCTGTTGCTGCTGATCGAGGATGCCCATTGGATGGATGAGGCGTCGCTGGACCTGGCGCGGACCCTGGGCCGCACGATCGCCCGCTACCCGATCGTGCTGGCCCTGTTTCACCGGCCGCCCTTGCGTGCCGGCCAGGCGCTCTTCCCGGATCTGGAACGCCTCGCCTACCATCACCCCATCCTCCTGGATGAGCTCGGACCGGACGGCGTGGCCGCGCTGATTGCCAACCGGCTCGGGGGCCCGCCCGCGCCGCTGGCCCGCGGCCTCATCCAGGCGCGGGCGCAAGGCAACCCGTTCTTTATCGAAGAACTGATCGATACCTTGCGCGAGACCGGCCGCCTGGAGCAGCGCCCGGATGGGATCTGGGCGCTGGCCGAGGAGATCGTGGCGGCGCTGCGGGCCGCGGGCTGCCTGGTGCGCGATGCGGAGGGTAATTACTGGGTACTCGATCCGAACGCGTCGCTGGCCAACGTCAACCTGGGACTGCCCGACTCGATCCACGGCATCGTGCTGGCCCGTCTCGACCGCTTACCGGAGATGCCGAAGCTGACCCTCAAAATGGCCAGCGTCATTGGCCGCACGTTCGAGCTCGACCTGCTCGCCGCCGCCCATCCCCTGCACTTGGACGCCGCGACCCTGACCATCCAGATCGAAGAAGTGGCTTCACGCGACTTTGTGCGGCTGGAGGCGCCGGTGCCACAGGTGGTCTACCTCTTCAAGCACAATATTACGCAGGAGGTGACCTACGCCACCCTGCTGTTCGATCAGCGGCGGCAGCTGCACCGCGCCGTCGCCGAATGGTACGAAACGACCTACGGTGACGGCGAGGCCCTGGCCACCTATTATCCTTTGCTGGTCTATCACTGGCGCCAGGCGGAAGACCCGGATCGGGAGCGCCACTATGCGGCCCTGGCCGGGGAGCGGGCCGCGGCGCAGTTCGCCAATACCGAGGCGGTCACCTACCTGAGCCGCGCCCTGGAATTAACGCCGGACGCGCAGGCGGAGGAACGCTACCGGCTCTTGCTGGTGCGCGAAGCGGTCCACGACCGGCGCGGGGCGCGCGACGCCCAGGCGGCGGACCTGGCCGCGCTGGACCACCTGGTCACGACGCGCGACTCGCGGCCGGCGCGGGCGATCATCGCCCTGCGCCAGGCGCAATATGCCTACGTCACCGGCGACTACCCGGCGGCGCTGGCGGCGACCCGGCAGGCGATCGATCGGGCCATCACGGCGGCCGATGCGGGCACGGAGGCGGCCGCCACGCTGATCCGCGGGAAAGTGCTTTGGTACCAGGGCAACTATGAAATGGCCCGCGCCCTGTTCCTGGATGCCGGCACCGTGGCCCGCAACAGCGGCCACCGCAATGAAGAAGCCGAAAGCCTCCGCTGGCTGGGGCAGTTTTATCTGCATCGCGGCAATAACGCCACCGCTGAGACCTCGATGGACCTGGCGCTGGAGATCCCCCTGGCCGAGCTGCTCGCCGCGGCCGCCGGCAGCCCAGGGTCCGCGGCGGGCGGCGATCGGCCCCGCGACCGCAGCCGCGATTACCAGACGGCGCGGGAGTATTGAGAT
>DATGEF010000891.1:0-9693 GCA_035310405.1 Chloroflexia bacterium
GGGGGCGCGCAGGGACATGGGAGACCTCCAAATGGATAAGGGAGTCGGCGGTGCCGGTAGCCCGATCTTACACCGAAGAGGCTCCTTGTGCCAGGGCCGGCAATACCTCCGAAGCTCTCATAAGAGTTCGCCAGCGGTATCTTGTTTGGCACCGGCGTCAGGCTGGCCCGAATGCGGCGCGGGCGCATTCCTAACCCCCACCCCCTTCCCGGGCGCGGGAAGGGGCGCCGGCGTCCCGGTCCACGGTGGGGGATCCCGCACCCCCCGGCCCGCGCCCGGGAAGGGGGGCAGGGGGGTTAGGAAAGTCCCCGGTCGCCTGGGCAAAACAATGCAGCGCACCCTTACTCCACCGCCAACGGCGGCCCCAGCAACTCCATGCCATGGGCGCGCCACAGCTCTGGATCCTGGGGCGGCCTCGCGTTCGCCCTCGTCACTTCGCGAAAGTACGCTTCCATCTGGCCGGCGGGCATGAACGCGAGCAAGATCCGGCCGCGTGTGTCGCCGATATACGCCCAGACATGGGGCACCTGACGGGGCGCCAGCAGCGCATCGCCGGGGTGGAGGTGGATCCGTTCTGATCCGACCTCAACGAGGAATTCGCCTTCCAAGGCGTAGAACCATTCGTCCTGATCGTAATGCAAGTGGCGCGCTGGGCCGCCTTTGGCGTGTAACGTGTTCTCGAGAATGAAGATCCCGCGGCTGTCCGGCGGGACCAGCTTGAAGGCAATGGAACTGATACCGCGGCGGCGCTGGTCGCCGAAGCGGTCGGCCCCGGCCGCGACCAGCAGGGCGGGCGGCATACTCCGGGGCGGGGGCAAAGATTCGTTCATTAAAGCGCTCCTTATGGGCGTACCCCAGGGGTTAGAAAGGCCACCCACTCATCATAGCAGAGTGGGTCAAGAGGGACCAAAACGCCCCGGCCCTTTTGCCGCCGCCCGCCGCAGCATGGTATAATGCCGCCGGGCAGCCCGGCCAGATTACTGCCTACTGCCTACTGCCTACCGCCTACTGCCGCCGAAGGAGCCATTATGCCTGCGCCTCTGCAACTCGACGAAGGACTGTACCTGATCGACCTGCTGTTTCAGGAGACCCCCGGGGTGATCGCTGCGTATCTGCTGGTGGGGCCGGGGGACGACCTGGCGCTGATCGAAACCGGGCCCGGCTCGACCGTGCCGGCGTTGCTGGCCGGCATCCGCGCGGCGGGCGTGGACCCGGCCGCGATCACGAAGCTGCTGGTCACCCATATTCACCTGGATCACGCCGGGGCCGCGGGCCTGTTGATCGAGGGGATGCCCGCCGCGACTCTCTACGTCCATGAGGTGGGCGCCCCCCACATGCTCGATCCGAGCAAGCTGCTGGCCAGTGCCCAGCGCATCTATGGCGACGACATGGACCGGCTCTGGGGCACCTTCTTGCCGGTGCCCGTCGACCGGCTGGTGGTGCTCAAAGATGGCGACCGGGTGCCGGCCGGCGGCCGGGAGCTCGAAGTCCTCTACACCCCCGGCCATGCTGCGCACCATGTCGCCTATTGGGACCGGGGGCGGGGCGGGCAGGTCTTCGCCGGCGATGTGGCGGGCGTGCGCTTGCAGGGCTATAGCTATGTGCGCCCGCCGACGCCGCCGCCCGATCTCGACCTCGCCCTCTGGAACAGCTCGATCGACCGGCTGCTGGCGCTCGATCCGTTGCCGGGCGTGCTCTACCTGACCCACTTCGGCCCCTTCGCCGACGGCCCCCGCCATCTGCATGAGCTGCGCACCCGCCTGAGCATCTGGAGCGAGATCGTCCATACCGCCATGCGCAACAGCGGCCACCGCCGCGAGGTGATCCAGACCCTGGAGACGGCCGGCACGCCGGCCCTGCGCATGCAAGCCGACGCGGCCACCGTGGACCGCTATAACCTGGCCAGCAACTATGAGATGACCGTCGAGGGCTTGATCCGCTACTGGCGCCGGCAGGACCCGGCGCTGGCGAGCTGGGGGAAATGAGGAGGCGTTGGGGCTTTCTGGATACCCGGCGTACCTGAGCACGGAAAGGAAGGTTCTTATGCGGCGCTGCCTGCCGTCCCTCTGGCGTTCACGCTTCGTGGGCGGCCGCCTCCTGCTGGCGCTGACGATCGGGGTGGCCCTGCTCGGCGCGGGCACGGTGCTGGCCACCCGGGCGGGCGCGCAGGCGCCGGGGCCGGCCGCCCCACGGCCCACCCACCCGCCGTTGGCGCCGCAAACCCTCTGTTTGGCGGCCAACCCGGTGCAGAACCCGGGCTTCGAGGCCGGCAGCTTCCCCCCCTGGGTCATCCTGTCGTCCCACCCGACGCCCGCCGTCACCACGGTGCGCCCCCACACCGGCACGTATTCGGCCAAGCTGGGCTGTACGACCTGCGGCATGGTTGAGCCGCTGGGCTCCAGCGCCATTTACCAGCAGTTTACGGTGCCGCCGACCGGGGGCGTGCTCAGCTTCTGGTACTGGCCCTATAGCCTGGACTTCGGGGCGGACGACCAGGAAGCCCTGGTGACCGACCTCAACAACACGGTGCTGGCGACGATCATGGACGTGGACGAAAACGACCAGGTCTGGAAAAACGTGCAGTATGATATGGGCGCCTACAGCGGCCAGACGATCCGCATCCAGTTTGCCGTGCTCGAAGATGGCGCGAGCCCGCCCGACCCCACGGCCATGTACGTCGACGACTTGGAGTGGTATCAGCCCTGCCCCACCGCCACCCCCACTCCCCCGCCGCCGACCCCCATCCCGCCCACGGCGACCAACACGCCCGTCCCCCCACCCACGGCGACCCCGACCCCGCCGCCCGCGCCGAGCGCCACGGCGCGGCCGCCGAGCGCCACGCCCGGGCCGAGCAATACACCCCTCCTCACCGCGACCGCGACCCCCCGGCCGGCCGGGAGTCCGACGGCGAGCACGACGCCGTCGCCCACGCGCCCGGCCGGCCCGACCCAGACCCCGGGCGCGGCGACGGCGACGGCGACCGCGACCCCCGCCGCGTCGACCACGCCGTGCCCGATCTCGACGCTCGCCGACATCTGGCTGACCGGCGCCGCCTATCCGATCCCGATCGAAGAAGAAGCGATCGCCGCCCAGGCCGGGGTGCTCTATAGCTTCGGCGGGCAGAGCAACGGAACCACGGTGGCCAATGCCTATAAATATGTGCCCGGCCAGGGCTGGCGCGCGATCCACGCCCTGCCGCAGGCGGTGCGCCAGGCCAGCGCCGTCGGCGACGGCACCTATCTCTACATTCTCAACGGCCTGGGCTCCAGCAGCTACCAGAACATCCTCGATCGCTATGACCCGGCCACCGATACCTACCTGGCCCTGCCCCCGTCGCTCACGGGCACCGCCGCCCAGGCGGCTGTTTACCTGGCCGGCAAGATCTATCGCCTGGGCGGCAGCACCGGGGCCCGGCAGGCGACCAGTACGGTCGAGGTCTATAACGTGGCGGCCGGGACCTGGGCCGGGGCCGCCCCCTATCCGCAGGCGCTCAGCTGGGTGACCGCGGTCGCCGTGAGCGGCCAGATCTACGCCGCCGGCGGCTACGACCCGGTGCAGCAGGCCTCGACACCCAAAGGCTACCACTACGACCCGGCGGCGGACCGTTGGGACGACGCCGGCCTGCCCGACCTGCCCGCGCCGCGCTACGGGGCGGCCGGCGGCCTGGTCAACGGGCGCTGGGTCCTCGCCGGCGGCAACGAAGCGGGGGTCGTCGTCGCCAGCACCTTGAGCTGGGACCTGACTGCGGCCGGCGCCTGGACCGCGCTCCCGCCGATGGGGCAACCGCGCAGCTACCTGAGCGGGGCGGCCCTGGGCCTGAGCTTCCTCGCGGTGGGCGGCAGCGACGGCACCAATTTCAACGGCACCGCCGATGTGCAGAACTTTGCCGCGCCCAGCTTCTGGGATGTCCTGCCCGCCGCGTATTTCTATACCCCGGTGCTCTACCTGGCCTGCCATGGCGTGATCAGCGGGTACGGCGATATGACGTTTCGGCCGTATAACCAGACGACCCGCAGCCAGATGGTCAAAATCGTCGTGCTGGGCTTTAATAAACCGATCCAGACGCCCGCCGGCGGCAATTATACCTTCGCCGACGTGCCGCCCAGCTTTGCCTTCTTTGGCGTGATCGAGACGGCGGTCGCCGGCAACATCGTCTCGGGCTACGCCTGTGGGGGCGGGGGCGAGCCGTGTGACAGTCTGCACCGGCCCTACTTCCGGCCCTATGCCTACGTCACGCGGGGGCAGCTGTCCAAAATCACAGCCGTGGCCGCGGGCTGGCCGCTGATCACCCCGGCCAGCGCCACCTTTGCCGATGTGGCGCCCGGCACCGCGTTCGCTCCGTTTGTGGAAACGGCGGCCTGCCATGGGATCGTCAGCGGCTATGCCTGTGGCGGGGCGGGCGAGCCCTGTGACGCCCAACGCCGGCCCTACTTCCGCCCGTACAACCAGGCCACGCGCGGCCAGATCGCCAAGATCGTCGACGGCGCGCTGACCGGCAGCCAGCCCTGTGCCGCCGGGCCCGGGGCCGCTCCGTGACAGACCCGCTCCGCTGCCCTTATTGCGGGGCCGAGCACCCGGCGGACTCCCAGTATTGTGACCAATGCTCGGCGACGTTGCGTCCGGCGCAGGTCACGGTGTCGGGGCCCCTGGCCGGATTCTCGGAGCGCACCGGCCGCTGGCCGCGCCCACTGATCAGCCAGCCGCTGACGGGGCCAGAACCGGCCGGGCCGGTTCTGGCCCCGTCAGTGGCCGGGCCGGCCCCCCCACCCGCGGCGATCGGCGGCCGGGCCGAAGCGGCCCCCCGCCATAGCGGGCCCCCGGTTCTGTTGGTGGCGGGCGTCGTCGCCGGCATTCTCGTGTTCCTGGGCGGGTTCGCCCTCTTGCTGTTCGGCGGGAGTATCGGGCCCGGGGGGGCGGTGGGCCCGGGGTTTGATGCCCGGGCGACGGCGGGGGTGCTCAGCCACCAGGCCACGGCGCTGGCCAAGCGGGAAGCGCAACTCAACGCGGGCGCCGCCCGCCAGGCGACCCAGCTGGCCGCCCGCGAAGCCCAGCTCCAGGCCACGCTCACCGCCGCCGGCCGGAGCGGCTCCCTGGCCGACCAGGCGACCGCCGAAGCGCAAGCGACCGAGGGCGCGGTCGCCGCTCAGGGCACGGCGACGGCGGCGGCCGCGCGCCTGGATGCGACCAACACCGTCGTGGCGGCCGATCCCGCCCCCGCGGCGATCACGCCGGCGGCCGCCGGTCCGCCGAGCCCCGAGGCGCGAGGGGGCGCGACCGCCAGCCCGGCTCCGGGGCTACCGGCCGCCCGGCCGGACCCCTTAGCGGTGCTCACCCGGCCGACCGCCAGCGCAGGGGGCGCACGGACCTCGCCCAGCCCCGCCGGCGCGACCGGGCGGCCCACCGCGGCGGCGGGGCTCCCGCCTACGCCCACCCATGTCGTGCCGCCGTCGCCGGTCGTGATCTCACCCCCGCCCGCGCCGGTCGCCACCCCGCCGGCGCTGCTGCCGACCCGGCCCCCGGTCCCGCCGAGTACTACCCGCCCGCCGGCGGATACGCCCGTGGCCACGGTGCCGCCCGGCCCCCCGCCCCCCGGCCCGGCCACGGACACGCCGGTGCCGGTGCTGCCGACGGTGCCCTTGCCACGGCCCACTGCCACGCCGCTGCCGGGGCTGCCGACCGTGCCGCCGAAGCCCCCGACGGCCCTGCCGCCGACCAACACGCCGGCGCCGCCGAAGCCGACCCCACCACCGACTCCGCCGCCGCGCCCGCCGACCGATACGCCGGTGCCGCCGCCCCCGACCCATACGCCAGTGCCGCCGCCGCCGCCGCCGCCGACCCATACGCCGGTGCCGCCGCCGCTGCTCTAAGTCCCGAGCAGGTCGAGGCGATACTCGCCGCCCTGGCGCCGGATATGGAAGCCGACGTCGTCGTAGAGCGGCAGGGCGAGCTCGTTGTTGCCCATGGCATCCAGGGCGATCGCCGCCATGCCCTGGGCGCGCAGCCAGTGCAGCCCGGTGAGCAACAGGGCGCGGCCGAGCCCGTGGCGGCGGTGCTCGGGCACGACGCCCAGGCTGGCGATATGGCCGACGGCCTCGCCCATCTGAGCGTTGCGCGCGCCATCGTAGTCGGCCCAGCAAATGCCGGCGATATCGCCGGCCGGGCCAAAGGCCAGGAAGATACCATCCGGATAGACGCCGGGGCCATGCAGGCGGTGGGCGATCTCTTCCAGACTGCGCTCGCGGTTCTCCCAGTGGCCGATGAAGCCACGGTTGAGCGCGGTGGCGACCGTCCGCACATCCGGCACCTCGGTATAGGTGCGCAGCGTGTAGCCGGCCGGCCAGGCCGGGGCTGCCAGCGCCGTCTCGCCGGGGCAGCGCATCAGTACCCAGTTGACCACGCGCCGGAAGCCGTGCTGCAGCAGGAAGGTTTCCGAGCCGGGCAGGCCGTCGTCGGCGACGCTGAAGACATAGTGATTGCCCTGCTCGCGCGCCCGGGCCAGGCTGCGGGCCAGCAGCTCCTGGCCTAGCCCCTGCCGCCGCCAGGCAGGGTGGACCTCCACGTAGACCAACGCCCGGGGGCTGTTCAGCACCTTGTAGACATAATTCTGGGCGATCAGCCGGTCGGAGTGGCCGGGTTCCTCCACCACCCAGCCATCCTGGGCGGCATCGTAAGGGGGCTCCTGCAGGTTATCGCGCTCGCGCTCCTCGGTCGTGCTGCGGTCGATCTGGTCGATCGCCTCCATCTCGTTGAGAAACCGGGTCAGGCGGGGCACGTCGGCGGCCGGGTCGAGGCGGCGGAAGTGGAACCGGCCGGCCACCAGGCCAGTCTGCGCGTCATGCGCGTCATGTTTGAGCACCGTGGTCATGGTGTGTACTCCTTACTTCAAATTCCTTTTGGCCGCGTAGGGGGCTTAGTACGGCCTCAAGCGAGCCCTTGGGTGATGAGGAGTGAGCACGCCGACGTGCGAACGTTGCCCCACCCGCGTTCGCACCTGGGGGTGCTCACTCCTCGCTCCGCGATTACCCAGGGGGTTGCTGGCACTTGCATTACGCGACCCGCGCCAGCAGGATCAGCAGGCCGAAGCCGGCGATAACGAGGCCGGACGCGCGGTTGACCCAGACCAGGGCCCGCGGGTGCAGCCGGGTGCGCACGAGACTGACGCCGCCGCTGAGCAGCAGCCACCAGAGCGCGGAGCCGAGAAACACCCCCCCGACCAGCACGGCGGCCGTCGCATAGTGCCCGGCGGCCCCGGCCACGCCGAGCCCGGCAAAGATGACCGTGAACGACAGGATCGTCGTGGGGTTGGTGATCGTCAGGAAGAACGTGGAGACGTAGGCGCCGGCCAGCCCGCGGCCGGGGGCGGCCGCCGCCCGGTCGGCCGGGGGGGCGCGGAAGGTGCGGATGCCCAGGTAGACCAGAAACAGGCCGCCCAGCAGCCGCAGCCAGCCTTGCTGGCCGATCAGCAATGTGGAGAGGAAGGTCAAGCCGAAGGCGGCGACCGCGCCGTAGCACGCGTCGGCGGTCGCGGCGCCCAGCCCGGAGACCAGGCCGGCGGCCCGCCCATCGTGGAGCGTGCGGCGGATGCAGAGGACCCCGATCGGCCCGACCGGGGCGGCAATCGAGAAGCCGATCACCAGGCCGCGCAATAAAAACCCCACTTCCCCTTCCATCGCCGTGTCCCTAAGCATAGGGGAGGGGCGTATGGAGATACGCCCCTCCCTGTGTCGAGTTCATCGCTTACCCGCCGATCGTCCAGCAGGTGCGGGCCGCGTCCCGTTCCCGGGCCAGGGTGCGAGTCATCGTCGCCCGGGTGACGGCGCCTTCCAGGACGTCGCGCCGGGGGCCGCCCTGGCGGGCCCGGACGCGGATCTCGACGTTGAACATCGGCAGTTGAATTGAGATCAGGCGGGCGCGCTTGATTGAACGTTCCATCGCAAGCTCCTCTTCTGGGGGCGCGGGGGCGGCCCCTGGTCCACGCAATCTCGCATCGAGGCGAGCGGTCTGGTCGATCCACGGCCCGGCGTGCGTGGCCGGGCTGTTGTGCGAGGTGTTCACTGCTGTCTCTCCCTATATCCTCTGCAAGTCCCCCAGAGGGGAAACAAAAAGAGCCGTGGGCGGCGATTTCGCGCGGCCCACGGCTCACTCTGTCTTGACCAGAGGTCTGGTCAGGTGGCGGATGTTATCCGGTCCACCTCCGAGCGATGGGCGCACTGCGGCCTTGTCCCTGTCCCTGAACTGGCCCCGTGGCGGGCAGGCGATCCGCGGCGACGAGTGTCCAGACCCGCACAGGCAGCACGGTCGGATCGAATGGCATGGTAGCTGGCATGTAGGATGGCATGGTGCCGTGCGGGCACCCGGCGACGCCGCTGGGCGCACCGGTCGCGGGCGCGATGAGCCGCGGACTGTTGTGCCGGTTGTCAGGGGTGTGGTGTAGGATCATCGTACCCGCCATCCTTTCTCAAAAATGTGTGTCAGCCAAAATGTGTGTCGTCGAGGACGTAGTGCTAGTGTAGCATAGCGCCCGCGGCTTGAGATCCGTCGAAAGACGGATATTCCCCCCGCGGAAGATGTAGCCCCGCGCCGCGCCCTATATTGTAGTATAATGGCGCTGCAATTCTGCGCGCCGCTGGCGCGGCGGCCCTGAGTGCGCTGCGGAAGGCAGGTTTTTCCATGATCGACCCCGCTGGGCCGGCCCGCCCCCCCCGGGCGACCGAATTCGTCGTGCGCTGCCACGGCGACCGCCCCTACTTTGCCGAAGTGCCCTATTTCCTCTGGGGGCCGGCCGACTATGCCTCCAGCGGCGACGCCCGGCACCCCACCGACCGCGAGTGGCGGGAGCTGAGCCTGGTGAACCGCGCGACGGGGGCCCCCGTCGAGATCGGCCCGGCCCCGGGCGCCGGCCGCCGGGTTATCCTGGCCGTGCGCGCCCTCGACCCGACCCTGGCGGTGCGCGCCGCCTATTTCCTGACCTGGCGCACCGATGGCCAGACGACCAGCGGCGGCGATGCGCCGCTGGAAACCTATACCGACATGGCGGCCCGCCTGGAGGGCTGGGATCACCCGGCGGCGATCGCCCGCAGCGTCCGCGTGCGCCGGAGCTTTGGCCGCGCCGAGCTGCTGCCCTTCGACGACATGACCTTCTGGCCGAGCTGGAAATGGATCGGCGTCCCGCCGGTGGCCCGCACCCGGGTCGGACGCTGGATCATGGACTCGGTCCTGCGCAAAGACCCGCGCGCCGTCTACCTCTGTATCGAGTGGCTGCGCCGCGGCACCTCCAGCCCGGTGCAGACGGACGCCCTGCGCTACGCTCTGCACCACCTCACCGGCCGCGAATTCCCCCTCGCCGCCGAGTGGATCGCCTGGTACGCCCGCGAGGGCCTGGCCGCCTACCCCAAACCCGATTTCGCCGCCTGGTGGGCTGACGTGGAGCACGAGTAATGCGGACGCCTCGGGCGTGCCGGAAGCGTTGCCAGAGGCGTTGCGGGAAAGGAGAGGGCCATGGCGGAGGGCTTCGATCGTTCTGACTCCGGAGGCGATCGCTTCGCGCAATTTACCCCGGCCGCCACCCAGGTCATGGCCCAGGCTGCGCACGCGGCGCAGCGACTCCGCCAGGCGCAGATTAACGCCGAGCACATTTTGCTCGGGCTCCTCGACCTGCCGCAAGAGCGGGGCGCCCACCTCCTCGCCGGCCTC
>DATGEF010000892.1:0-8945 GCA_035310405.1 Chloroflexia bacterium
AGGACCCAGTTCCCTGTGCTGTTGCGCCAGCGAAAATTGTCCTCTGGCGGCGCGATCGTCGCGTCGAGGCCCTGCAGGCCGTCCGGCGCGCGCCCGTAGAGGGCGATCCAGTAGCTATGGTGATGCCGCTCGGTGACCGGCAGTCCGGACCAGAAGACGCTATGGAAGAGCGTGGTCGCCACCTGGCAAATGCCGCCGCCTTCCGCCGGCACGGTGGTCACATTCGTGCCGTCGCTGACGATGCCGAAGCCCATCTGGAAGCCGGCGGCCAGGGTCAGCGGGCCCAGAGTGCCGTTCGTGTCGAACTCGGCCCCTGGGGCCACCAGGGCGCCATCCAGCAGGGACGTGCCCAACTCCACATTGTGTGCCCGCTCCGGCGACGAGCCCTGATAAGTCGTCGACGCTTCGGCCAGCAGATCGGGAGTGCTGATCGCGGCCGGCGGGGCGATCTCGCGGGGGCCGAGGTCGCGGGCCACGATCAGATTCGACCAGTACTGGCCAGTGTCCAGGGCCGCGTGGACCACGGCCAGGGTCAGGTTCCGTTTGAGCTCATACCCGCCCTCCGCATGGGCCGTGACCAGGACCTGTCCGTTCACCAACCGGAAACGGGTATCGTGGGCCTGGTAATTGACCTGCTCGGCGATGGCCCATAATTGGTCGCCCAGCACCTCCTCCATCCCGGCCAGCCGGTAGTGGACCGGCTGGCCCGGCACGCCCGGCAGGGGAACCAGGTGGACGGCGTCGGCGAAGACGCTGCCGGGGATCTGCCAGGTGTGGCTGCCATAATAAAAGGTGTAACCGTTGCTCAAAATCGCGGCCCATTGAGCGGCGAACGGCTGCACATCGCTGGTCTGGATCGTCGCGGTGATGAGGCGGGGGGTGAGGATGGCCGTGCGCGTGGGCACAAACGAGGCAGCGACGATGGCGGCCGGGGCACTCACGAGATCCAGTTCCTGCCCGGGCACCGCCGGCTGTAACACGGGCGTGCCTTTGACCAGGGCGACCCGCGCATCGCGCGGCGCGATGCGCACCTGGGTCGCCAGCGGCGCCAGCAACGGCGCCAGGCGTGCGGGATCGAGCCGGATGGTCGTCGTATACCCGCGCAGGGGGGCGGCATCGGTCACGACGACCCGTTGTAGCAGGCTCGTGGACAGGATCAGCACCGCGGTGCTGCTGACGACCCGCAGTTGGATCGGGGCGGTGATGACCTGGGCCAGGGTGGTCGGGTTGAGCCCCGGGCCGAAGGGGAGGGGCGTGGGACTCGGGTGGGGCCGGCCGGCGGCGGCCGCCGGGGTGGCGGGTCCGGCGGCCGCCAAAACCAGGCCGGCGAGCAAGCACGTGAGCCCCAGCCCGATCGCCACACTCAGAGTCACGGATGGTGCGCTACGCGGCCCGCGTAGCCCGGGATTAGATCGCCTATCGTTGGGCACGACGATTCCTTTCAGCGGAGAGTTTCCCTATTATAAACGAAATTGCCGCCCTATAGGAACTCTCCCTACGCCCGGCTTTGACAATCGCCCTGGCGTTTGCTAGACTCCAGGAGAGTGAGGTGACCTATGGCGACGATTCTGGTGGTGGACGACGACGAAATGAACCGCGAGCTCCTGCGGCAGCGTCTGGGGCGGCGGGGCTACGACGTGCTGACTGCGGCTGACGGCCGGCACGGCATGGCCCTGGCGCAGACGGCGCACCCCGACCTGATCCTCATGGACGTGGCCCTGCCCGACCTGAGCGGGCTGGCTGTGACCCGGTTGCTCAAGGCGCGCCCCGAAACGGCCACGATCCCCCTGATCGTGATCACCGCCTATGGTATGATCGGCGATCGGGCCGCCTGCCTGGCCGCCGGCTGTGACGACTACGCGAGCAAACCCATCGACTTCCCCCGGCTGATCACCCAGATCGAAGGGTTGTTGGGTAGGACCCCCGCTGGCCCGCCCGATCCCTAGGGCCGCCCGGTGGCCGTAACTCCCGATAGAGATTGAGATTATGGATGACGCGCAGTTGGAGTTATACAGCAGGGCGATTGCAGAAAGCTTTCCTGCGTTGGCGAACCGGAGGCTTGAGTACCTTGCGCATGGCAAGGATCATGTTACCTGCCTGGTGAACAAGGAACTGGTTTTCCGCTTCCCAAAACGCGCCGACGCGGCGGGAAAGCTAAGGATGGAGATCAGCTTGCTGCCCGAGCTTGCGTCCACCCTGCCGTTGCCAATTCCTCACTTTAGCTACGTGGCGCGTACCCCGCCTCCATCCTTCCCGCGCGTCTTTGTTGGCTATCGCAGGCTTGCGGGTGAACCGCTCCGCCAGTACATACCCGAAATCTGGGACGCCAACTGGTGGCCAGCGGCGGTCGGCGCGGCCTTGACGGCGCTGCACCGCTTTCCGATACAACGCGCGCAAGAGCTAGGCGTCCCTGGCGGGACAACGGACGAGTGGCGGCACTGCTATCAAGCGCTATACAGCCGCGTCCAAGAGCGGGTATATCCCCTGGTGACCGGCAGCCAGCGCGTGGCAATCGGCCGCTATTTCGAGGATTTTTTGCACGATCCGCGACACTTCCGCTTCCAGCCCGTATTACTGCACGGCGACCTGTACTCGCAGCATATCCTGCTCGACAACGTCCGGCACCGGGTGACCGGCATCATCGACTTCAGCGAATGCCGCATTGGCGATCCGGCACTTGATTTTCGCAACCCCTGGGAGCCGTACTACACGGGGCAGCGAGATGCGAGTTGGCGCGAAAGGCGCGCGTTCTACTACCGGCTCCAGCCACTCCTTGAGGTTGCGTTCAGCGATGGAACCGCCGGGTTGGAAGATGTCAACCCCCAGGTGCGCGACGAAGCATTAACGCAGCTAAACCAGGCGTGGCCGCCGGCCGGCGCAAGCTAGCACATCTTGTTTGGTGGGAAGGGACTCAATGGACGACCGGCCCAGCGGCACCGTGACGTTCGTGTTTACTGATATCGAGGGCAGCACTCGCCGCTGGGAGCAGACCCCGGAGGCGATGCGCGCTGCGCTCGGGCGGCACGACCATCTGCTGCGCACGATCCTGACCGGCCACGGCGGCGTGATCTTCAAAACGCTGGGCGACGCCTTCTGTGCCGCGTTTGCTACGGCCCCCGACGCGCTGGTGGCCGCCTGCACAGCGCAGCGGGCGTTGCTCGCCGAGCCCTGGCCCGGCCTCGACCGCTTGCCGGTGCGCATCGCCTTGCATACCGGGAACGCCAGTGAGCGCGCCGGCGACTATTTCGGCCCGCCCGTCAACCGCGTCGCCCGCCTGCTGGCCGCCGGGCATGGCGGCCAGGTGCTCCTGTCGGCGGCCACCCAGGAGCTGGTCCGCGACACCCTGCCCGCGGGCGTGACCCTGCGCGACCTGGGCGAGCGCCGCCTGCGGGACCTGATCCGGCCGGAGCATATCTACCAGGTTCTGGCCCCCGATCTGCCGTCTGAGTTCCCGCCGCTCCAGACCATCGACAGCCGACCGGCCAACTTGCCCGCCCAGCCGACCCCCCTGTTGGGGCGCGAGTCGGAGGTGCTGGCCTTGACGGCCCTGCTGCGCCAGCCGGCCGTGCGTCTGGTCACCTGCACCGGTCCGGGCGGCATCGGCAAGACGCGTCTCACGTTGCAGGCGGCCGCGGATCTGCTCGACGAGTTCGCGGCCGGCGTCTGGTTTGTGGCCCTGGCGCCGCTGACCGACCCGGCCCTGGTCGTGCCCACTATCGCGGGCACCCTGGGGGTGCGCGAAACGGCGGGCCAGGCGCTGCAGGCGACCCTCACCAGCTATCTGCGCGACAAAGAGCTGCTGCTCGTGCTCGACAACTTCGAGCAGCTCATCCCGGCGGCCGCCGGGATGGGCGCGCTGCTGGCCGCGGCGCCCGGACTCAAGCTCCTCGTCAGCAGCCGGACCCCCCTGCATGTCTATGGCGAGCAGATCTTCCCGGTGTCGCCGCTGGCGCAGCCCGATCCGGCGCACCTGCCGTCCCTGGAGCGGCTGACCGAGTACGCCGCAGTGCGCCTGTTTATCGCCCAGGCCACCGCGCACAAGCCGGACTTCGCGGTCACCAATGCCAACGCCCCGGCCGTCGCCGCGATCTGCGCGCGGCTCGACGGCTTGCCCCTGGCCATCGAGCTGGCCGCGGCGCGTATCCGGCTGCTGACCCCGGAAATGCTGCTGGCCCGCCTGGACCACCGGCTCGCGCTGTTGACCGGGGGGCCCCGGGACCGCTCGGCGCGCCAGCAAACCCTGCGCGGCGCGATCGCCTGGAGCTACGACCTGCTGGCGCCCGCCGAGCAGGCCCTCTTCCGGCGCCTGGGCGTGTTCGCCGGCGGCGGCACCCTGGCCGCGGCGGACGCAGTAGGCGGGGACGAGGGGTCGGGGGTCGGGGATCAGGGGTCGGAGGCGGGCGGTGGGGTTGCGGCGGCGCTCGAATCGCCGAACTCAAAACTCAGAAATGTGCCTGCGGCACCGCTGCGCGATGTGCCTGCGGCACCGCTGCGCGAGCAAAACTCAGAACTCCGTCTTGAGGGCCTGGCCGACCAGAGCCTGGTGCGCCTCCAGGATGGCGCGGATGGGGCGCCGCGGTTCACGCTGCTGGCCACGATCCGCGAATACGCCCTGGAACAGCTGGCGGCCAGCGGCGAGGAGGCCGCGGCGCGGGCGGCGCACGCCCGCTACTATGCGGCGCTGGCCGCTACGGCGGCCCCGCACCTGGCCGGCTCGCCCCAGCAGGCCGCCTGGCTGGCGCGCCTCGACGTGGACCACGATAACCTGCGGGCGGCGCTGGACTGGCTGGCGGGGCAGGACCCCGACGCGGGGGTCGGGCTGGCCGCGGCGCTCTGGCAGTTCTGGTTTAACCGAGGGCACTGGCACGAAGGCCGCGCCGCCCTCGCCCGGGTGTTGGCGGGGGACGCGGCCGCCGGCACGCCGGCCCGCGCCCAGGCCTTGCGCGGCGCGGGCACCCTGGCCTATGTGCAGGGCGATGCCGCCGGGGCCCGCGCCCTGCAGAACGCCAGCCTGGCGCTCTATCGCGCGCTCGGGGACCGGGCCGGCCTGGCCGACGTGCTGCGGGCCATGGCCGGCCAGACGCAAGACGTCGCGGCGGCCCAGGCCTGGCTCACGGAGAGCCTCGCGTTGGCGCGCGCCCTCGGCGACCGGCGCGGCGAAGGCTACGCGTTGCTCTTCCTGGGCCGGCTGCAGCTGCAAGCGGGCCAGTACGCCGCCGCCCGGGCACTGCTGGCCGAGAGCCAGGCCGTGCAGGAGCAGTTGGGCAACCGCCGCGGCGTGGCCGCCGTCTGGAAGCTGCTGGGCGAGACGGCGGGCCGCCAGGGCGACCGGGCCAGGGCGCGGGCGGCCTATGAAGCGAGCCTGGCGCTTTGCCGGGAGCTCGACGAGAAGCAGGGGCTGGCCGAGCTCCTGCCGGAGCTGGGCTGGATCGCGCTGGCCGAGGGGCGCCTGGTGGATGCCGCGGCCGCCTTCACGGAGGGGCTGCAATTGGCCGAGGCGTTGAGCTATCCCGGCTTCCTGGCGAGTAGCCTGGCCGGTCTGGCCAGCGTGGCGACGGTCCGGGAGGCCTGGATGCCGGCGGCGCGGCTGTTTGGCGCGGCCGCCGCCCGCCGCGCCGCTGCTGCTCAGGGCGGGTCGCGCGGCCCAGACGACGCCGCGGCCTACGAGGCCGCGGCCCGCGCCCATCTGGCCCCCGCCGCCTGGGCGGATGCCTGGGCGGCGGGACAGGCGCTTACGGCGGCCGCCGCCCTCGCGGAGCTCGCCTGACGGCTTCGGGCTGTATGCGCCCTGGGTCTGGGGGAGTTGCAAAGTCAGGATCGTGTCACTCTGAGCGGAGCGCAGAGTCCGTCTCCCCGTGTCCAAGACGGATTCGGCACGGAGTTTACCCTTGAGCGCAGCGAAGGGTTCAGAATGACAAGTTCCGCCCCCCCAGGCAGCCGCGCTGACTTGGCAACAGGTGTTCATGCCCGGCCGGGCACCCGCCAGGAATACAAACAGCACATTTGTGCGAGTTTAGGCGCTTCCAACGGCTATTTATAGGTCAGCCGTAGCGCGTCCCCTTGCTCACCGTGCCCGGCCAGGCGTATAATTACGTGGGGGGTAGCCGGCTCAATGGCACCGTTCCCAGTGAGTTAGACCCTGGCATAGAGGGCTGGCAGCTCGCTGATCGAGTTTCTAACTTTGAAGCATCAAATTATGGTATCCCTTCATGTCTCAATATCGCGGTCCGAAAGAACAACTGGATGCGGCACGATCGGTAGATACGAGTGTGGAAGAGCTACGTACCCTGGCAAGATCTGAGTACAACTTTGTGCGCGAAGCTGTTGCTGCAAATCCTAACACAGAAGTCCAAATACTTGTAGAGCTTTTCCCCGAAGATCTGCAATCGGGTTCTAATCAATACCTGGCAGTTGCTCTTGCACAAAGCAGCAAAACACCTGCGCCCGAGCTATCTAAGCTTGTGGATATGGTGTTGCCTTTCCTGCAGGAGTGGAATAGTAGAGGCGACTCTTTTCTGCATTTTAAGATTGGCGTTGCCCTTTGCCACAATCCTCATACTCCTATTGACCCAATTAGCATGCTGTTGCAGCCACAGCATAGTGCAAAAGCGTTTCGCAAAGTGGTTGCTAGAGAAACGCAGCGCGAAGATGTTCTGCATTTCCTTCTGATCGACAGAAGCGAGGTTGTTCGAAAGCAGGCAGCGCACACCCTCACCCATCTTCGGGAAATCACCTCGCAGGTCTAACCATCTGCTTTTGGGGTGCGCCGTACGAGGTAAGATTCTATGACTTTTCTGATCCTACACGGATTCCCTTACCGGAAATCGGGCGCGTCGAAGGTAATTCTGTGGAATCGAGGGGCTGGAAAACTGCCCAGGAGTTTGCAATCAAGGTGTCGGCGAGATGACGATCCAGGATAGACTGGCCGAGTACGAATTGTTCGACGTGCCGATTCTTCAGCATGGATTCGCCCCGTTTATAGAAGTGCAGGTTGAGACCAATGTGTTTCGCCTCCAGTTGATCTTCCATGATCTGGCAGTCCATAAGGTGAGTGACGAAGTAACAATCCTCGACAAAATACATATCCCCATCAAGAACTGTTGATAGGGGGGAACAAGCATTGGAGCCAAGAAGAATTTGACAAAGACGTTATTGGTCTAATAAGTAAATAGAAAGGAGAAGATCCATTGTCGGAGCATAATGTATTAGATACCAAACACTCTGTATCTTCTCAAAAAAGGGGGGCTGGGTTAGGCTGGGTCAAGTTGAGAGCCGCCGCCTGCTGGCGCACTAAATCCGCCAGCGGGGCGATTTGCTTCAACCGGCGCAGCCGATCTCGCACGAAGGCATGAAAGTTCACGCCCAGCTTGCGCGTCGTTTCCACCAACGTCATGAACGTGTCCCAGGCCTGCAACCCCGCCGGGCTGCGCGGCCCGAAACTCACGTCCCGCTTGCGCACCCGCACCCGCGCCCCTTGCTCGGCCGCGTTGTTGTGCAGCGGCAATTGCGGGTACTTCAGCACCAGCAGCAACTGCGCCTCCTTGCCCTGCGTGCGCGCGATGACCTCATCCAAGGCCCCATACCCCGTCACCGTGCTGAACAACCGCCGGAACTTGCGCCGCAGCCACGTCGCCCGCGCCGCACTCGGCGCGGCCTGGTACTCCTGCAACTGCCGATAGTAGCGCCAGAAGCGCCCCAGGAACCGCGCCTGCAGGTGGCGGAAGTGGCCTACCTGGGGCACGAGCTTCTTGTAGTGCCGCCCTTCGTGGATCCAACACAGCCCGATCTCCGGGCTCAACTGCTCCCAGGTTGGCGCATCGTCCACCACCAGCACCCGCAGCGGCGCAAAGGCCTGCTGCGCCCGGTAGGCGCCCAGCGCCCCTCCTTCGCGCAGCAGCTTGGCCGCCCCGACCGGCAACCCCGTCCAGATCCCTTCCGCCAGCCGCTCGTTCAGTTCGCCCTCACTCAGCACCTGCTCCAGGGGCCAACTAGCCAGCTTGGCCAGCCACTTGGCGGCCAAGCCTTGCGCTTGCAGGTAGCGGCGCACCGCCGCATTGAACAGGTAGCCCGGCGGCTGCCCATCGGTCAGCGCGGCGAGCACACTCAGCCGATCCGCTCCGGGCGTGGTGCGGTAGGCCGTGTAGACGGGGCTGGCCAGCACATGGCAGGCGTAGTTCTGGCCCCCCACGCGTGTGCTGGTGTCGTCGAGATGCTGGTAGAAACTGCTGTCCAGCCCGGCGGCGAGTACGGCGCTGCTCTCGGCATGGAACTCGCCGACTTGGGCGGTCAGCATGTTCGAGAGTTGGCCGCTGGACAGCGCAATCCCGAAGTAGTTCAGCAGGCGCCGCAACGCCGGTTCGCTGACATTGGCGGCGAAATACTGGCTAAGCACGAAGCTGCGCAGGTCGGGGCCAAACTGCCCGTCGTAGCCGGGCGGCAAGGGGGCCAGGAAGGTCTGGCCCCGGCTGGGCGAGTAGAACTTTTCCTTGCGGAAGCGGATTGTCTCCGTCGCCACGTGCAACTCCTGGACGAGGACGTCTTCATAGCCCTTGAATTCGGCATCGGCCGGCAAGCTGGCCCGGTCCAGCCGGCAGACCTGCTCACGGATGACGGTGAGTTCAGCCTGCTCCTGGCGCGGCGGGCGCGGGGTGGGCGGGCGGCGTTCGGCTTCGGAGGACAGCTGGCGGGGCCGGGCGCGGGCGGCCGGGCGGATGTGCGGGCGGCCCTGTTCGCCTTTGAGGCGGTTCAGCTCATCGCGCAAGCGTTGGTTTTCGGCGGTCAACTCGGCGATCTGGGCGGCTTGGCGCTCGAGCAGGTTCAAGAGTTCCAGGACGAGGCCGCGCAGCGCGGGGTCGGCAATGGCCTGTGGGTCAACGTGGTCGAACATGCCCGGAGTATACCAAAATCAGCGACCCACCTGCTACCCCCATTTTCTGAGAGGATAC
>DATGEF010000893.1:0-8845 GCA_035310405.1 Chloroflexia bacterium
TAGGGGCGAGGCATGCCTCGCCCTAGTGGGGCGCGGTCATCCATATCGCCCAGCAACTGGGGGCGGGGGCCACTGCGGCCCAGCAGATCCGCGCCCCACCCCGGGCGAGGCATGCCTCGCCCCTACTCGGTCCCCGACCCCCGGCCCCCGCTCCCGCCCCCTTCCGGCGCAACCAGGGGCCGGCCGGGATGCCAAACCCGGTCGGCACTTATGTCAACTGGCCTGCCGGGCGCGATTGCGGCTATAATGGGAGCGTACGGCCGGCCAGTAGCCACCAGCAGGGAGAGGGTTCATGAACATCTATGAGGAAATCGGCGGTGAGGCGACGTTTATGCGCCTGACGGATGCCTTTTATGACCGGGTGGCCGCGGACCCCCTGCTGCGCCCGCTCTTCCCGCCCAACCTGGCCCCGGGCAAGCGCCGGCTGGCCTTGTTCATGATCGAGTCGCTGGGCGGGCCGCCGCTCTGGTCGCAGGAGCGCCACTTCCTGCACCTGGTCCGCGCCCACCACCTGCGCGATTTCAGCGAGGACGAGCGGGATGCCTGGATCAACCATATGCTGGCCGCCGTCGAGCAGGTCGGCATCCGCGGCCCGGCGCGGACGGCCCTGCGCGAGTGGGTGATCACGGGCGCGGACTTCGCGCTCAACCACCGGCCGCGCCGCCCGGCCCAGATCACCATCCCGGAGTAATTAGTACAAGCTGAAGAACCGCATGTGCCTGAAGGATACTCCGCCATGAAGCGACCTGCGATCTTTGGCGTGCTCATTCTGGCTGCCGCTTGGCCGAGCTTGGCCGGGACCGCGCCGGCCACCCGTGCGCAAAGCGATTGTCGCACCTTCTCTGAAACCGGCCATCCTGTCTGCGGGCGGTTCCTCCAATACTGGGAACAGCACGGCGGTCTGGCGCAGCAGGGCTATCCGCTCTCCGAGCCGTTACCCGAGGTTAGCGACACGGATGGCCAGCTCTACACCGTCCAATACTTCGAGCGCGCCGTGTTCGAGTATCACTCTGAATACGCCGGTACGCCCTACGCAGTGCTCTTGAGTTTGTTGGGGACCACCGCCCATGCGCAACGCTACTGTTGCGCCCCCGCCCCGCCGCAAACGCCGAATCTGACCAACCCGCGCTTTTTCCCGGAAACCGGCAAGACGCTGGGGGGTCGCTTCCGCGCCTACTGGGAAAGCCACGGCGGCCTGGCCCAGCAAGGCTATCCCCTGACCGATGAATTCCCGGAACAGAGCCGCCTGAACGGCCAGACCTACACCGTGCAGTATTTCGAACGGGCCGTGTTCGAGTGGCATCCCGAGAACGCGCCGCCCTTTGATGTGCTGCTCACGCAACTGGGGACGTTGCGCTATGATCGCGTTCGCGCTTGCTTCCACTTGACCGAACGCCGGGGCCAGATCCTGGCGCAGGGGACCGACCCGGCGCCCACGACCTTCCCGCCCCTGCAAGGGTATCGGGTCGAGCAGGTCATGCTGCCTGGCATAACAACCTGCTCCCTGGACTTCCCGGATCCCAGCACGAACACCCTGTACCAACAAACGCGCACCTTTGATCATTATTGGATCGTGACCGTCAGCGGTGGACCGTTCCACATTGGCGAACCGCTCTGGTATCTCTGGTTTGACCAGAGCGTGCTCGGCGCCGGTGCGCAGAAGCGAGCTGGGGAATTGAGCACGGTGATCGTGGATCGCCAATATTTACGGGAGGGCGCACGGATCAGGGTTTCCCGCGGGTTCGACAAAGATCTGACCGTCGTCTTTTCGCAACCCGTCCATTTCACCACCCCACCCCAAGGAGACTAAGCATGAAGCAGTTGCGATCCAACCATTGGGAAAGGACCTAACCAATGCGCGCCATACAATGCAAAGAATTTGGCCCGCCGGAGAGCCTGGTGCTGGAGGAGGTGCCGGCGCTCGCGCCCGGCGCCGGGCAGGTCGTGATCCGCGTCCACGCCTGCGGCGTCAACTTCCCCGACACGCTGATCATCCAGGGCAAGTACCAGTTCCGGCCGCCCTTCCCGTTCGCGCCCGGCACCGAGGCGGCCGGCGTGATCACGGCGGTGGGCGCCGGGGTCACGCAGGTGCCGGTCGGAGCGCGGGTGATCGCGCTGGTGCCCTGGGGCAGCTTCGCCGAGGAGATCCTCGCCGCGGCCGTCCATGTGTTTCCCCTGCCGCCGGGCCTGGATTTCGTCACCGGCGCGAGCCTGCCCCTGACCTACGGCACGGCATATCACGCCCTCGTGGACCGCGCGCAGATCCAGGCCGGGGAGACCCTGCTGGTGCTCGGCGCGGCGGGCGGCATCGGCCTGGCGACCATCCAGCTCGGCAAAGTGCTGGGCGCGCGGGTCATCGCCGCGGCCTCCAGCGCCGAGCGGCTCGCCGTCTGCCGCGCGCAAGGGGCCGACGAGCTGATCGATTACGCGACCGAAGACCTGCGCGAGCGCGTGAAGGCGCTGACCGGCGGCCAGGGCGTGGACGTGGTCTGCGATCCGGTCGGCGGCAGCTACAGCGAACCCGCGATCCGGGCGCTGGCCTGGGGCGGGCGCTTCCTGGTGATCGGCTTCGCCGCCGGCGACATCCCGCGCATCCCGCTCAACCTGCCGCTGCTGAAAAGCAGCGCGATCCTGGGCGTGTTCTACGGCGAATTCATCCAGCGCGAGCCGCAGCGCAGCCAGCAGCAGATGGCCCAACTGCTGGACTGGGCGCAGGCCGGCCAGCTCAAGCCGTACATCTCGGCCCGCTATGCCCTGGACCGCGCCCCCGCGGCCCTACGCGACCTGATGAACCGCGCGGTGACCGGCAAAGCGGTCCTCGTGCTGAGCCCCGCGAGGACTAGCGCCTGTTAGTGCCGGATCAAGCCAGCTATTGCGTGATGAGGAGTGAGCACGCCTACGTGCGAACGTTGCCCCACCCGCCGTTCGCACGTAGGCGTGCTCACTCCTCGGTACCGAACCCCAACCGGTCGCCGGAGCCTGCATTAGGCACTTTGACAGGATAATGCGTTGCGGCGGGCGAGAAGATCAAGATCCTGCCTATTCGCCGCCGCGGGCCGCGGGAGCATCCAGGGGATTGATCGTGGTGATCACCAGGAGCCCGTCGTCGGCCCCCAGGCCGCCGCGCTTACAGCGATCCACAATCGCGGTCACCTTCTCCGCCAGGCCGGCCGCGTTCAGTTGGATTCCCGACTGGCCGGAGCCCGCGCCACTGGTCGGCCCGCGATTAAAGCTGCGCAGAAAACTCAACACCTCTGTGGGGTTCGCATCCGACTCGTAGAGATCATAGCTGCGGCCCAGCTTGACGATGGTGAAATTATGCGCGGCATAGTCACTCGCGCCATCCGCATCGGTCGGGGTGCGCATGTAGCAGAGGACGTTGGTCCCCTTGTCGGCCATCTTGCCCAGCAGGGTCTGGATGTTGAGCGGGCGGTCCCGGCCGGTGGAGGGCAACTCCACGGTGTTGCCACGCACCGGGCGCCCATCACGCGCCGGCGCGCGGCCGGCCTCCGGAAAGCCAATATACTGCGCAATGGTATCCGCCGTGCCGCCACACGAGGTCAAAATGTCCTGCGCGAACGCCTCCTCGGTCATGGCGTCGCCGTTCATTTGCATGACCAGGGGCGAGTCCTCCTCCTGCAGTTTTTCGTAAAGGGGGTGGACGAGTTCGAGGTCGCGGTCGCGCTGGCTCTTGGCCTTTTTCCCCCGCTTGCGGGCCAGCCACCCCGGCTGATACGGCCCTTTCAGCATCTTCTTATACAGCCGTCGCAGCTCGCGGGCGCGCTGCTCTTGCGGGCCGGGGCGGCGCTGCACCGGCACCGGGGCAGGCGCGGCCCCGGCGGGGTGGCGGGCCACCGGCACGGGCGGGGCCGCCGGCGCCAGGTGGCGGCGGGTGGCCCGGTTGCCGACGGTCTGCTGGGACCGCTGCGCCCAGAGCTGGCGCACCGGGCCATTCCCGCGCCCGTGGAAGCGCGAGTCGGCCAGCCGGGCGGGGCCGGGGGCCGGGGCCGTCAGGGCGGGGTGGGGCGGGTCGGCCAGGGGGGCGGGCGGGGTGTGCTGGGCGGCGGCGGGGTGGTGAGCCGGGACCGCGTCCGGTCCCTTCGCGGCGGGTGCCATAGGGGAACTCCTTAATATGAAGAACTAACCGTCAAGGTGTCAAAAAGTGGTCACGCCGATGAAGGTAGCGCGGGCGAAGAGCAGGGCGGGCAGGTAATAGACCGTGCTGCCCATGCCGTTGGCGGCCCACCAGTCCTGGCAGCACTTGCCCTGGCCGCGGGCGTCGGTGCCGGCGAGCAGGTCGAGCACACTCATCTCCAGGCGGAGGTTTTTGAGCGCGGCGACGATCTCGCCGCCTTCGACCAGGAAAGTGCCGTCGCGGGTGGTGCCGGTGGCGATCACGCGCTTGCGGTCGGGGCAGTGGGTGTAGTGGAAGCGGGTGACCAGGATGCCGCGGCCCATGCGCCGGGCGAGGTCGAGGCTGCTGTCGGGGCCGGTGGGCATGATAATGTGGCCGGGGACGGGATGGCCCGGCGCCTCATGCTCGAAGGGATTGGGGGCGTGGCCCGTGGAGCGGCGGTCCGGCTCCAGCGCGGCGGTCTCGCTATCGTAGACGACGCCCTCCGCGACGCCCGCGGCGATCAGCGGCACGCGGACGGACGGCAGGCCCTCGGCGTCGATGGCGAAGGGCAGGCAGCGCGGGTCGCGGGGGTCGTCCCAGAGGGTGACGGCGGGGCCGGTGACGGCCGTGCCGAGGTGGCCGGAGAGGAAAGATTGGCCGTCCTGGTACTCGCGGGCGCCGAGGCCATAAAGGACGGGGAAGCGGACCATGTCGGCGACGGCGTTAGGCTCGAACACGGCGGGGTAGTCGCCGGGCGGCACCTCGCGCTGGTCGTGGTTCAGGCGGCAGCGGGCGACGGCATCCGCGCCCACGGCCTGGGGGTCGACGGCGGCGACATCGCGGCTGAGGGCATCGGCAAAGCCGGTGCCGGCCGCGCTTTCGACAAGGGCTTTGAGGTAGGCCGTGGTGGCGGCGGCGTGGGCGCGGATACCCAGCGAGTTGGCGACGCTGAGGGTGGTGCTGCTGCTGCGATAGGTGCCATAGGCCTGGTAGCCGGCGGCGCGCGCCAGGTCGATCACCTGGCCGACGGCGGCGGCGCGGGCCGCGGCGGAGAACTCGGCCGTGGCGGGAAAGAACGAGGGCGGCGCCGCGTGCGCGGGGCGGCTGCCCGAATCGGGGGCGGGCAGGGAACGGAAGCGGGGGTTGGGCGCCTGGAGCCGGGCCAACGCGGTGGCATCCGCGGTGGCGCGGGCCAGGCCATCCCGGCTGATATCGTTGGTGTAGATCCGGGCGGTGGCGCCCCCGGCGGCGACGCGGATGGCGGCGCGGGTGTTCTCCTGGTAGACGTTCTGGTGGATCTCGGAGTTGGCGTAGCGCGTGACGGCGGTGCGATCGCGCACGAGCACGATCTCCGTCTGCTCGGCCGGCGACGCGGCGAGGGCCGCCTCCAGGGCGTCCCGGTCGGGACCGGCGGGGAGGGTATCGTCCATTAGCCACCTCGCTTGACGTCCAGGCTCGCGACCCGGATGGGGGCGGCGCCGTGGGCGACGTGACAACTTTGCAGGGGCTCGCCCTTGGCGCAGCCCGGGAAGCCGGTCAACCGCCAGTCGGCGGGGCCGCCCACCGCCTGCACGCTGCCCCAGAAGTGGGGGGTGCGATCCTGGAAGGAAGCCGCTTTGTAGAGCTGGCCGAGCTGCCCGCCTTTGATCGCGCGACAGAGCTCGACGGAGAAATGGAAATTCATGCGCTTGTCGTCGAGGCTCCAGGAGCTGGGCGTCTCCAGGTAGAGGCCGTCGTCGACCCCGGCGATGAGGTCGGCGAGGGTGCCGCCGTGGGGGTCGGCGTCGAGGCTGAGGTTGGTCATGCGCACGATGGGGATGCGGCCCCAGGAGGTGGCGCGGCCGGTGCCGTTGCTGCGCTGGCCGATGGCCGGGGCGGTCTCGCGGCTGGTGAGATAGCCGCGGAAGATGCCGTCGCGGATGATCGGCGTCTGTTGGGCGGGGGTGCCTTCGTCGTCCCAGCCAAACGTGCCGAGGCCGCCCGGGGTGATCGCGTCGGCGGTGATGTTGACGTGTTCGGAGCCGTAGCGGAAGTGGTCGAGCATGACGGGCAGCAGGAAGGAGGTGCCGGCGAAGGCGGCCTCCCAGCCGAGGACGCGGTCGAGCTCGATGGGGTGGCCACAGCTTTCGTGGACCAGCAGGGCGACCATCGTCGGGCCGAGGATGGCGGTGGTAGGGCCGGCGGGCGCCCAGGGGGCGGCGACGAGCTCGCCGGCCTCGCGGCCAACGCGGCCGGCTTCTTCGACCAGGCGGAGGCCGCGGATGAATTCCCAGCCGGCCTGGGCCATGTTGTCGTAGCTGCGGTGGTAGCTGTAGCCGCTCGCATCCACGGCATAGGCGGTGATCTCGGCGCGGCTTTCGACGATCTCCTGGCGCAGGTCGGCGCCGCTGGTGGTGACGAACTGCTTGACGGTGTGCCAGAGCTGGATCGCGCCGTCGGCGACGTTGACGCGGGGGTGGGCGGCGCGCAGCGCGGCCAGGGCGGCCAGCAGCAGATCGATGCGCGCGGCCAGCGGGACGGCGAAGGGGTCCTCCTGGACGGGGGTGCGGTAGGTCCCCTGCGCAGCGGGCATGCTGGCCAGGTCGATGGGGTGGTGGCGGCGGGCGGCGCCGGCGCGAGCGATCGCGACCGCCTGGGCGACGGTGGCGCGGATCGCGGCGGGGGTGGCCGCGGCGGTGGCGGCAAAGCCCCAGCCGCCGCCGGCCGCGACGCGCACGCCCCAGCCGCGATCGTGGTCGCTGGTCAGCTGCTCGACGGCGGTGTCGCGGGCGCTGATGGTCTCCACGCGGCGCGTCTCGGCGCGGACCTCGGCGTAGGCGGCGCCCTGGCGGCGGGCCTCGTCGAGGGCGGCGTGGAGGATCGACTCCTCGATCATAGGGACTCCTTCCGGCGATTCAATCCACGAAGGACACGAAGGACACGAAGGACACGAAGATCCACGAAGCACGGGATGGTTACGCGATTCATCCACGAAGGACACGAAGGCCACGAAGTCGTTGGGCCGGGACGCGGGGGGCCCGGCGGTGCTGGTTTATTATAGCACGGGGGTGGGTTTTTGATAATGGGGGCGTAGATAATATTCAGCATAAGCCACTAGTGCAGGTTCCGGTGACCTGTTGGGGTTAGGTACCGAGGAGTGAGCACGCCTACGTGCGAACGGCGGGGCGCGACCCGTTCGCACGTAGGCGTGCTCACTCCTCATCACCCAGGGGATCGCTTGATCCGGCACTAGCTAAGCCTTTTGCGCCACACGGCGATCATAAATAGATATAAATATTAGCAAAGATGGTAAAGAATCTGTCATTCTGGGCCCTTCGCTGCGCTCAAGGGTAAACTCCGCGAAGAATCCGTCGCCCGGCGGATCGGGTCGGGATCGGCGGGCCGCTGGCCCCGTGACCGCTGTCGCCCAGGTCTGTCCCCCAGATCGCCCCGTGGGGAAGGGCCTGGATTTGGGCATTTTGCTGGCCGGGTGCATAAAATTTAGGGTACAATGTCTCAGCGGGACCGGGGGTACAGGCTGCCCGCGCATAACGATGAGCGACGGGAGGGTGGCGATGACCGAGCATGCGGTGGTGATCATCGGCGGCGGGCCGACCGGGCTGATGTTGGCGGGCGAGTTGGCGTTGGCGCGGGTCGACGTGGCTATTGTCGAGCGGCGCGCCAGCCAGGACCTGGTGGGCTCACGCGCCGGCGGGCTGCATGCCCGCACCATCGAGGTGTTCGATCAGCGGGGCATCGCCGATCGGTTCCTCACGCAGGGGCAAGTGGCGCAGGTCGCGGGCTTCGCCTGGATCCGGTTGGACATCAGCGACTTTCCCACCCGCCACCCCTACGGGCTCGCCCTGTGGCAGCACCACATCGAGCGCATCCTGGCCGGCTGGGTCGGCGAGCTGGGGGTCCCGATCTATCGCGGCCGGGAGGTGACGGGGTTCGCGCAAGGCGACACCGGCGTGGACCTGGCGCTCGCCGACGGGGAGTCGCTGCGGGCGGCCTATCTCGTCGGCTGCGATGGCGGGCGCAGCCTCATCCGGAAGGCCGCCGGCATCGCGTTCCCGGGGTGGGACCCGTCCATCAGCAACCTGATCGCGGAAGTCGAGATGGCCGAGGAGCCGCCCTGGGGCCTCCGCCGCGATACCAAGGGCATCCATGCCCTGAGCAGGCTGGAGGACGGGCTGCGGGTCGGGGTCATGGTGACCGAACAACAGCTCGGCCTCACGGGCGAACCCACCCTGGGCGATCTCAGCGCGGCGCTCATCGCCGTCTACGGGACCGATTACGGGGTCCATTCGCCCACGTCGATCTCCCGGTTCACCGATATGACGCGGCAGGCCGCGGCCTACCGCACCGGACGGGTGCTGCTGGCCGGCGATGCCGCCCACGTGCATTACCCCGTCGGGGGCCAGGGCCTCCAAATCGGGGTGCAGGATGCGGTGAACCTGGGCTGGAAGCTGGCCCAGGTGGTCCACCGCACCTCGCCCGAAAGCCTGCTGGATTCCTACCAGGCCGAGCGGCACCCGGTCGCGGCCCGCGTGTTGCGCAACACGATGGCGCAAGTCGCGCTGCTGCGCACCGATGACCGTACCAATGCCTTGCGCGAGATCACGGCCGAGCTGTTGAGCATGGACGAGCCGCGCAAGTGGTTCGCCGCGATGATGTCGGGTCTGGACATTCATTACGACCTGGGGCCGGGCCACCCGCTGCTCGGGCGCCGCATGCCCGATCTCGACC
>DATGEF010000894.1:0-9513 GCA_035310405.1 Chloroflexia bacterium
CCGGTCGTGCGGGGCGCCGCGGTCACGCGCCGCAGTATCCTGGTCTACACCGTGCTGCTGCTGGGGGTCACGCTGACGCTGTTCGTCACCCAGGCGCTCGGCGGGCTCTACCTGGCCGGCGCACTCGGGTTGGGCACGCTCTTCGTCGGGCGGGCGGCCCAGCTGGTGCGCCTGGGCACGACGGCCCGCGCCTGGCGCCTCTTCCAGTTCTCCAATCTCTACCTGGCCCTGCTCTACGCGATCATGGTCCTGGACCGGGTGCTCGCCGCGCTGGCCGGGCTGCCCCACGGCACGTAAGCCCGCGGCGACAGGCAAAACAACAGCCCCGGCTATGGGGCCGGGGCTGCTGCGATCCGCTACGGGACATGGCTGGCCTTAGCGGTCCAGCTCGTTGCCCAGGTTGCGGGCGCCGCGCTCGATATCCTGGCCGCGGTGCTCGGTCCAGGTCGCGGCATCTTTGCCGTAGTTGTGCTGATTGCCTTCGAGATCATCCTGGCGGCCGCTGAGGGTATCCCCAACGTTGTCGAGCCCCTGCTCCACCTTGCCGCCGAGCTCTTTCGCGCCGCCCCGCATCTGCTCGCCGAGGTCGCCGCGGTTCGCGCCTTCACGCTCTTCCATCTGGCCTTCACGCTCGTTTTCGCGTCCACGTTCCCAGCTAGTCATCATTGACCTCCTTTGTCAGCGTGCCCCTCCGGGGGCACTCGCTACGGTGTACGACGGCTCTGCACGAGCCGGCGTTCCTTAGAGAAGGTACCGGGTTCTCGACGAGCCCGGCATATTCCACGACTTATTTAAAGCAAATCGCGTGCCAGATGGGGGGCCGCACGCTCAGGTGGCGAGCGTCACGCGGAAAGATCGGGCGCGGGGCAGGGGAGTATCGAGGCTGCCGTAGTGCGCCCGCAGCTCGTCGGTGAGGCAGGCCAGGGCGGGGGCCAGCACGGCATCCGGCAGGTCCCAGGACGTCGCGAGGCAGCGGTCCCGGTAGCGCTGCAGGACGTCGGCCGGAGTGCGGGCCGCGGTCCACTGGGCCAGGACGACGTCGCGGATCGCGTGGCCGCGCGCGGCCAGGTGCGCGATCGCCGCCGCGGTGATCGTCTCGCGCTGGCTGGGCGGCAGCGCGCCGCCGGCGTCCGCCACCAGCTGCGCCCACCGCGCCTCGATCCAGTCATCGTCGCCCGGCTGCTGCTCGTCCAGGCCGCAGACCAGCCCGCCGCCGGGCCGCACGACCCGGCCCACCTCGTCCAGCACGGCCGGCCAGTCGTCGACCAGGTGGAGGATGTGGACGAGCACGCCGGCGTCGAAGCCGGCGTCGGGGAAGGGGAGCTGGGCGGCATCGCCGAGCACCGCATGCAAGGCCCCCTGGCCGGCCGCCGGGCGCTTGGCCTGGAGCAGGTGCAGCATGCCCGGGGCAATGTCCAGCCCCACGGCCCAGGCGCCCTGCGCGGCCAGCGGGGCCAGCACCCGCCCGGTGCCCGCGCCGATCTCCAGCACCCGCAGCGGCTGACCGGGGGCGGCCCAATCGGCGAGCAGCCCGGCGAGCCCGGCGCCGATCGCGGCGGCGACGGCGGGCGGCCAGTTGCGCGTGGCGTCATAGCCGGCGGCGATTTGGTCGTAGCGGGGTGGGGGTTTCATCGGGTCTCCTCCCGAACCTGCGCCAGTCTAGATACCTCAGTATACCACAACTATCGTAGGGCATCCGGCCCTGTCCGTCAAACACAGCATCCCGCCGCGGGAAATTGCAGCAGAAAGGCACACTACTTGCTCAGCTTGTTTCCCGGTATGGCGCGGGAGCCGGGAAGGAGCATGCGAGCTATGTATAATGCGTCGCAACAACAGGGTGGGGCCGGTCTGCGCCTGTCCCAGATCGGGGGCCTGCTGGGGGCGGGCGGCGGGATGCTGCGCTGGATCGGCCTGGGGGTCCTCGTCCTGATCGTGATCTGCGTCTGCGGGGCCTGTAGCCTGCTGCGGGGCGGTATTAGCCCGACCGCCCCGCTATCGCCCAGCCCGGCCATCAGCACCGCGGCCTCCGGGGGCGGGTTCACGCCGGCGACCGGCCCGGGGGCGGGCGCCTCGTTCGGCCCGCTGGTGACGGCCACCGGCAAAGACGCGCAGAACCACCCGGCGGGGGTGACGACCAGCTTCCCGATCACAGCTCCCCAGATCTACGCGATCTTCGAAGCCCATAACGTGGCTGCCGGCGATAGCTTCTTTGCCCACTGGGTGCATCAAGGCCAACCATATGACGACAGCACCCCGCTCACGGCCAACCAGGCCTACAGCGACACCTTCATCGAGTTTCACCTGCAGCCGCTTGGTGGACAACCCTTCCCGACCGGGAGCTGGACGGTGCAGATCTTCGCCAATGGGAAGCTCGGCCCGGCGGCTGACTTTGCCATCCACTAGCGGCGCCCCGGCCGGCCCGCGCCGCGCCCGTTGCTAACCCCGGGCGCCGGCTGGGCGCGGCAGCTGGCCCTGGCGCTCCTGGGCGCCGCCGTGGGCTGTACGCCGGCGCCCGCTCCACCATCCGCCACCCCCCCGCCCCCCACTCCTGTCTTACCGGCGGTGACCTTGACCGTCGGGACAGGGCCGATCCACACGCAGCACCTCGTGCTGGGGCTGGCACAGGGCGGCGAATCGCTCGACCCGGCCTTTCTGCACCCGGCCATCCCCTGGATCAAGCCGCTGGGCATCTCCTATGTGCGGATCGATCATGTCTTCAACTACCCGGGCCTGGTCACCCGGCGGTCGGCGGGCGGGCTGACCTATGCCTGGACCCCCCTCGATACGGTCGTCGACGATATCCGGGCCATGGGCGCGGCGCCGCTGCTGGATCTCAGCTATATGCCGCCCGCGCTGAATCCCGAGTCGGTGCTCTTGCCGCCGCTCGACTGGAACGAGTGGGCCAAGCTGGCCAACAGCACGGTCCGCCACTTCAATAGCGACCGGCAGCTCGGCCTGCCCTACTGGGAGATCTGGAACGAGCCGAACCTCTGGGGCTTCTGGCACGGCTCGTATCCCCAGTACCTGGCGCTCTACGACTTCGCCCGCCGCGCGATCCGGGACCGCGATCCGGCCGCCCGGGTCGGCGGGCCGGCGTTATCGTCCTATGAGGAGTCGGCGCTCGACTGGCTGCTGGGCTTCGAGAATGGGCAGCCCGATGGCGGGTACCTCGGCTTTCTCTCCTGGCATGCCTATGGCTGGACGCCCGCGGAGCTGGCCGGCCAGGTGCGGGCGGCGCGCGCGCTGCTGGCCCGCAAACGGCCCCAGGGCCCGCCCGTGGAGCTGATGATCACCGAGCTGGGGGTGCGCACCGGCGGCCCCGACGACACCAGCGCCGGCGGCGCCGCCGATACGAGCGCCGCGGCGGCGCAACTCCTGGCGTCGATTGCGGCCCTCGACGCCGCCGGGCTGGATAAGCTCTTCGTCTTCGAGCTGCGCGACGGGCCGCCCCCGGCCGGCGAGTTCTGGGGCCGCTACGGCATCCTGACGTATCACCTGCACCCCAAGCCGATCTACCACGCGTTGCGGGCCTACACCGCCCTCGGCCGCGACCTGCTGCCGGTGACGGTGGTGCCCGCGCGCTCCGATGTCGGGCTGCTGGCGGCGCCCGGCGGCAACGCGATCCTCTGGTACCAGGGCACGGCGCCGCTCCACGTGGTGGTGCAGCTGCCGCCCGCCGCGGGCCCCCAGGTGCGGGCGACCCTGTTCGACGCCACGCACAACAACCCCGCGGCCGGCCACGGCGGCGACCAGCCCACGAGCTCCGGCCCCCTGGCGACGGCCGGCCTGGCCTTCGACCTGGCGCCCGATAGCGTGGTCATCCTGGCGCCGGTGCGCTGAGGCGGCAACGGGCCATTAGCGACGATCCCCGCCCGCCGCCAGCACGATCAGCGCGTCGTTGAGCGCCGTGGCGAGCGGGGTGCCGACCCCCAGTGCCCAGGCCGCCAGCAGGTCGCCGCCCAAGCCGGCCAGCGTCGCTGCCCAGATCGCCGGCCGCCCCCGCAGCACCGGCTCCCAGACCAGATAGATCACACTGCCCATACTGAGCACCAGCAGACTGAGCACCAGCCAAAGCGGCAGCAGCAGATACAAGACCAAACGGCATAGCACGCCCGGCGGTGACCGTCAAGCGCGGCCCCAGAAAGCCCAAACGGCACCCGTTATGGGGTGCCGTCATAGGGACCGGGAGTCCTGGGCCCGGGGCCGCAGGCGGCCAGGCTTAGTTGAAACTGACACCGAAGCCGATGCTGGCGAGGGCAGCGAGGGCGTAGCGGGCATAACGCAAAGTCGTTTTGATCATGGTGCGGATTCCTTTCCTGGTTGATTGTATATCCCCGGCGGGGGGGTTGTTTGTAGCTGTTGGGAGTATCTTAGCATGGAGCGCCGCCGCGCACATCACGGCTTTCCGTGATTTGTGGCAAGCCGATCTAAACCAACTTGTGTTCCAGTGCGGCGCGCGTGGCGGCGCTGCGCGAGGTCACATCGAGCTTGCCGTAGATCGCGCGGGTGTGGGTTTCCACGGTGTTGATGCTGATACAGAGGCGCGCCGCCACCTGGTCGTTGCTCAGGCCGGCGGCGATCAGGCGCAACACCTCGCGTTCGCGCCGGGTCAAGGGTTCGACGGAACGGCGAGGTATCCAAGCGGTATCACTTGCGGTATCACCCGCCGGGGCAACCTGACCTGATGATCCCGCTGCGGCCGGCTCTGTTTGCCGGGCGTACTGGAAGGCGCGGTCCAGAGTCCAGGCCCGGCCGGCCGCCCAGGCGGCCTCCCACGCGGCGGGCGAGATCCGGCCCTGCGCCAGCCGGGTGTACCATTCAACCACAGCGGCATCCATCGGGTCGAGACTGATCCCCGCCGTGGTGAGCAGCACATCGGCGGCCCCGAACAACCGCGCCGCCCGGTGGAACTCCTGCTTGTGGGCATGTGCGGCCCCTAATCCGGCCAGGCACCAGGCTCCGAAGACACTGGCGTGCTGCTCAACAGCGATCGGTAACGCTTCCAGAAACAGCGTACGGGCGGGGTCAGGCTGCCCATCCGCGAGCAGACAGTGCGCGAAGTTATGCAGGACTACGATGAGGTAATGCTGGTCGCCGAGGATGCGACAGAGTTCCACGCATTCGGCGTAGAGTTCGCGCGCCAGCACATATTTGCGGTCGTGGCGGGCCACTTCCGCTTGTGCGTTCAGCGCCCACATGATCCCCCGATCGGAGCCGAGCACGCGATAGAGCGCCAAACTCCGAGAGAGCGCTGGCTCGGTTTCCGTAAATGTGCCTGTTACAACCGGAGTAAATCCAAGCGCGAGGAAAGCGTGGGCCATGCCGAGGCGGTTGTCGGCGGCTTGATAAAGCGCCAGGCTCTCCTGGAGCAGCGCCGTGGCGGCGGCCTGCTCCCCGGCATCGCGCGGGTAGCTGGCTACGTCAATCAGCAGGGCGGCGGTGCCGGTGGGATCGCCCACCTCGCGGTAGATCGCCAGGCCCTCTTCGTGTAGCGGCCGCGCCTGGGCATAGTCCCCCTGATAATAGGCCAGGGTACCAGCCCCTTGTAACGCCTTCGCCCGAGCCGCTGTGCGCGCCGGCCCGGCAGCCAGGTATTGAGCCAGGCGGGTGCGGCCCTCGCTCCAATGCCCGCGCCCCCACCAGAAGGGCCAGAGCGCCGCGGCCAGCCGCAGCCCTAATGCGGAGTCGTGGGCCAGCGCCCAGTCCAGCGCCGCGCGGAAGTTATCGTGTTCCCGCTCCAGCCGGTCGAGCCACAGGGACCGTCCGGCCCCCTCCAACTGCGATTCGGCGGCCTCCGCCAACGCCAGGAAATACCCAGCATGCGCACGCCGGGTCGCGTCCGCTTCTCCGCTGGTTTGCAATTGCTCAAGCGCGTACTCGCGGATCGTTTCCAGCAAGCCGCAACGGGGCTCGCCGGCCGGCAGGACGGGGGCCGCGCTCCCATCCGCTTTGGGCCCCGCTGCCGCGCCGCCCAAAGCGAAGGTGATCAGGCTTTTATCCACGAGCGACTCGATGCCGGCCAGGCAGTCGAGCGGGCCATCGCTGCCCGCCACCGCCTCGGCGGCTTCCAGGGCCGCCCCCCCGGCGAAGACGGCCAGCCGCCGAAAGACAGCCTGCTCCGGCGGATCGAGCAAGTCGTAGCTCCAGGCAATGGTGGCGCGCAGGGTCTGGTGGCGGGCCGGGCGGCGGCCCACCGGGTCGGCCAGCAAATCGAGCCGGCGGGCCAGGCGGGGCAACAGCGCCGCGGGGGGCAGTAGGCGCACGCGCGCCGCCGCCAACTCGAGGGCCAACGGCAGCCCATCCAGCCGCGCGCAGATCGCCGCCACCACTGAGGCGTTTTCGGCCGTTAGCGCGAAGTCGGGCCGGCTCGCTTGGGCCCGCTGCGTGAAAAGCGCGACCGCCGCCACCTCAGACAACTGCTCCACCGCCGGCAGGTGCGCCAAATCGGGCACCGCCAGCGGCGGCACCGCGAGGATCGCTTCGCCCGGCAGATGCAGCGGTTCGCGACTGGTGATCAGCAGCCGCATCTCCGGGCAGGCGGCCAGCAGCTGCGCCACCTGGGGAGTAGCGGCCAGTAGCTGCTCGAAGTTGTCGATCACCAGCAGCACGGGCCGGCCACGCAACGCCACCTGCAAGCTGGTGAGCATGGGCTGATTGGCGACTTCGGGCACCCCCAGGATGTGAGCGATCGCCGCAGGCACCAGGGCGGGGTCGGCGAGCGCGGCGAGGGGCACAAAGACCACGCTGCCTTCCCCGGCGGCGCGCACGGCTTCGGCGACCTGGAGGGCCAGGCGGGTCTTGCCCACGCCGCCGGGGCCGGTCAACGTCAGCAGCCGGGTCGCGCCGCTGCCCAGCCGGGCGCGGATCGCCGCCAGTTCGGCGTGGCGGCCGACGAAACTGGTGGGGTTAATGGGGAGCGGCGGCAGGGGCGTGGCCGTGGAGAGGATGGGTTCGTCTTCGGGCGCGGTCAGCAGGGCCAGCACGCGCGCGGCCGATCCGATCTCGCCGCGCGCCCAGGCGATAAAGGCGGGATGCGCCGCCGCCGGCACGTCCAGGGCGGGGGCCAGCTGCATGGCGAGGGCGACCGAGGGATGGCGGGACCCGTCCTCGACTTTCCGCAGCGCGACCACCGAGCAGCCGACCTGCGCGGCCAACGCCGGGCGCGTCAGCGCCAGCGCCGCTCGGCGGGCGCGCACCCAGGTGCCGAAGCTGGCCGCCTCGGTGGGTGGCGGCTCCTGAGCTGGTGTTGGCATTGCTGTACGACTTCCTGCTCACACATGCGCCTGATCGGGCCTGAGCATCGACCTGTTGTTCGGATTCTACCCCAACCCTTGAACGATGACCTGGCGGGCTGGGCCTGCCAGCGATGGCGGCTCCTAACGTTATTATATACTATGGGCCCCCAGATACGGGCGACGCTGTTCGACGCCACGCACAACAACCCCGTGGCCGGCCACGGCGGCGACCAGCCCACGAGCTCCGACCCCCTGGCGACGGCCGGCCTGGCCTTCGACCTGGCGCCGGATAGCGTGATCATCCTGGCGCCGGTGCGCTGAAGCGCCAACTCTTCACGGCTCGGCGATCACCGCGGCCAGGATCGAGCTGACGGCGCTAACCACCTCCTCCAGCGAGAGATCGCTCGCCGGCTGCACCGCGGCCTGAAAGACCGGCTCCGCGAGGTGCTGCCGCGTGTGGGCCTCCACCTGGGCGTATACCTCCTGCACCCGCGCTCTCAGGCGCGGGCCATAGCGGGCTTGCAGACCGCGGGCCACCCCGCAGACGCGCGCTGCCGCCGCCCAATCCTCACGCGCCCCCAGCAGCGCGATCACCCCGCTGACGGCCTGCATAACCTGGCCGGGGAACTCGCGCTCACGTAGCAGCGCCAGGCTTTCCTGGAACAAGGCGGCCGCCTCGCGCCAGGCGCCGGCTTGCAGCGCCAGCTGGCCCAGGCCCCGCAAACTGATCGCGATCCCTTCGGCGTTGTCTAGTTGGCGGTAGCGGGTAAGCGCTTCGGTAAACAAGGCGTGCGCTTGCTCCCGCTGGCCCTCCTGGTGCGCCAGCTCCGCCAAATTCTCCAGGCTAGCCGTGATTAGCCATTGGTTGTTAAGTTGGCGCGCCCGGCTGAGGCCGTCTTCCAGTAACGCGCGGGCCTGCTCCCACTGCCCCTCATCGGTCGCCAGGGCACCCAGCGCAACCAGACAACTGACTACAGCGCCGGAGTTGTTGAGACGGCGCTGCAATTCCAGAGCCTGCGTATACAGGGCCGCGGCGCGTCCATAAGTGCCCTGGTCCCGAGCGGTGGTGGCCTGGGCTTCCAGAGTGTTGGCGATGCCCCGCTGCTCGCCCAGAGCTTGCTGCAAGGCCAGGCTCTCGGCGTAGAGCAGCTCGGCGGCCTGCGGGCCCACTAACTCCCGGGCCATGTTGCCCAGGGAGTAGAGCATGCGGGCGATCCCGGCAGTATCGGCGGCCTGGCGAAACAGGGCCAGGCTCTCGGTGTAGCGGGCCTGCGCGGCGCGCGGATCGGATTTGGCGCGCAGGATATGGCCTAAGAGGGTCAGCGCCCGGGCCCGGCCCGCCGGATCGTCCCCTCCGCGTAGCAGGCCCAGGCTCTCTTCGACGAAGGCCTGGGCCGGTCCCAACTCGCCCAGTGCGCGCGCGATCAGGCCCTGGTGGTACAAGACGGCGGCGATCTCCCGCGGATCGCCCACTTCCCGCCAGAGTGCTAAGCTCTGCGCGAAGAGGGGGCTGGCCGCGGCGAGGTCGCCCTGATTATAGGCCAGAGTGGCGGCGCCCTGCAGCAGCCGAGCGCGCACCGCGCCCGACGCGCGGTGGGGATGGGCCAGCACAGCCTCCAGCCAGCGCTGGCCCTCCTGCCAATGCCCGTGCGCGTCCCAGAACGGCCAGAGCGCCCCGGCCAGCCGCGCCGCTTGCTCCCCGTCGGGCTGGCTCAGCGCCCAGCGCAGGGCGGCGCGCAGGTTGTCGTGCTCTTGCTCCAGTTGGGCCAGCCATTGCTGCTGCGCGGGGCCGCTCAGGGCGGGCGCCGCCGCCTCGGCCAGCGCCAGGAAGTAGTCGGCCTGCCGGCGGTCCAGGGCCGCCGCCTCCCCGCTCGCGTCCAGCTTCTCGCGGGCATACTCGTGGATCGTCTCCAGCATCAGCATGCGCGGCTCGCCGTCCCCTGTGTCCTCTTGCCGCAGCAGGCTCTGGTTCAGCAACGCCTCGACCCCGTCCAGCACGTCGCCCCCGCGGCCCGCCGAGGCGTAACAGACCGCCGCGACCGCGTCCAACGTCCACCCGCCCACGAAGACCGCCAGCTGCCGGAAGAGCTGTTGCTCGGCGGCGGCCAGCAAGTCGTAGCTCCAGTCGATGGCGCCGCGCAGCGTCTGTTGGCGGGCCGTCACGTCGCGCCCGCCCCCGGTCAGCAGCGGCAGCCGCCGATCGAGCCGGGCCAGCAGCGCGGCCGGCGGTAAGAGGCGCGTGCGGGCGGCGGCGAGCTCGATGGCCAGCGGCAGCCCG